>JASHWM010000147.1 GCA_030044075.1 Candidatus Rhabdochlamydia sp.
AACATGTCCTCTCTCAAATGGAGAAGAGAGTCGGCGCTCTTCCTATCGACTCATTTTTAGATGTCGGCTCAGGGCCAGGCACTGCCACAATTGTCTTCCAACATCTTTTAGGCCCCCTTAAAAAAGCTTCCCTTTTCGAAAAAGATGAAGAATTTCTTTTATGGAGCAAAGAAATTTTACAGAATATCTTTCCAAAAGAAACCAGGTACGACTTTCAAAAAATTGATTTGGAGAAAACAGTTCATTTTACTCCCCACGACCTAGTCATTTTTTCCTATTCCCTTGGCGAAGTTACGCCTTCTGTCCAAGAAGAAATTTTACTAAAAGCATGGGAAGCCTGCCAAAAATTCCTTATCATTGTCGAGCCTGGAACAAAACTTGGCTTTTCACGGATAAAAAAATACCGCGACCTCCTGCTCGAAAAGGGAGCTTTCCTCGTTGCCCCATGCCCAAGTGCCGGGAAATGCCCGATGTCAGAAGGGGACTGGTGCCACTTTTCCGCCAGGCTTCCAAGGTCATCCTTGCATCGAAAATTAAAAAAAGGAGACCTCAGTTATGAGGATGAAAAATTTTCCTATCTGGTCTTCAGTAAAGCAAAAATTGAACTGCCTTCCCTCCGGATTGTCCGACATCCATTAAAAAAACCTGGCCACATCATCATGAAAGCATGTTCTAACGGGCAATTAAATGATTTAATTATTTCGAGAAAAGACGATAATTACAATTCATTTAAAAAAATCAATTGGGGAGATGAATTAGTTTAAAATAAAATCGGTTTTGTAATAACAGCAATAATATCTCTTATGTTATACTGGCTCCCTATCTTTCCCGGAGAGTCATGGAATACGACGATTTTTTAGCAGCTATTTATCAAATGTCCGAGCAAAAAAAGGCAAAAATTGTTTTGCAGGGCAGCATGATTTTTATTGAAACTGCGCAAAGCGAACAAACCTGGAACTTGTCGACAAAGATCTATCATTCGGAAGGATTTTTACCTGCCTTGATCCGCGATTGCCTTTCTACAAACGGATATTTTAAATGGCAGGACCGGAGCTCTTATTTGCAATATGATGCAAAGGCCAAAGGTGTTTATCTGAAGCACGAAGTGCAGGCTTTAAAAAAGTATATCCCTTTCAAATACCTGATGAAAGATTTCATCGAGGTGGCCGACCAGTGGAAAGAAATTTTTGAAGAGTTTGCAGAAAAAGACACATTTGCCGTCGTATAGAATCTACTTGAGCGCAGCCTAAAATTTTGCTTAAATTGATGCAAAACGAAGACGAGCCCCCTTGTATGATCTCTCCCATTACCCTTCGCCTTTTGCCTTATGCGATCGTTATTTTGTTCGGGTACATCGGCTTTGCATTGCCCCTCCCGATCCTACCTGAAATGTTCCTGGATCCTGAGCGATCGATCCTTCCCCATGATTTTTCGATGGAAAAAAGGAATTTGCTCCTTGGTCTGTTCATGTCGAGCTATCCGCTCGGGCAATTTATCGGGGCGCCCCTCTTAGGAAAACTATCGGACTTTTGGGGAAGAAAAAAAGTCATCACCTATTCATTGCTCACAACGACCATCGGCTATGGCGTCACGGCGCTTGGCTGTACTTCCAAAACGATCTGGGTCATCTTCGGCGGCCTTTTTTTATGCGGCTTTTCTGAAGGGAACGTCTCGATCGCCCAATCTGTCATCGCAGATATCACAGAAAAAGAGAAGAAGACCTACCATTTTGGGTGGATCAACATGTTTGTTTGCCTTGGGTTCATCATCGGGCCCCTCGTCGGAGGCAAGCTCGCCGATCCTGAGTTTGTAAGCTTTTTTACTTTTGCAACTCCTTTTTGGGGAGCGGCCATCATGACCCTTCTGGGCCTTGTCGTTGTGGTCATTGCTTCGAAAGAAACCCTGCGCCCGAGAAAAAGGGAGAAGTATCGCTTTTTTGAGCCTTTTCTTGTCATCATCCGCTCAAGCGAACTGAGGATCTATTATCTTGCAAACTTTTTGCTTGCCCTTGGCTTCTTTTCCTTCTTCCGTTTTATGCCCGTATACTTTGAAAGGGTGTTTGATTTCACCATATCGGAGCTCGCCTATGCGATGGTCTACAACTCACTTTGGTTTGCCTTCACGCTGCTTCTGTTTATCAATCCTCTTGCAAAAAGATTTTCTCCAAAAACTTTGACAAGCGCCTTCAGCATCCTCCTTGGGCTGTTTATCACTGTCATGACGCTTCCTGCAGCATCTAATGCAGTGCTCTGGACGATCCCTCCGATAGGGATTGCCCTTGCCATATCGATGACAAATGGATCTGTCCTGATCTCCAATTCTGCGAGAGAAGACTTCCACGGGAGCGCTATGGGAAGTTTGCAATCTGTCCAGGTCCTTGCAGAAATTATCACCGGTATCCTCGGCGGTATTGTCGCCGCAGCCCTTCCTCCACTTCCGCTATATATCGGCTCCGTGATGGCAGCCCTTGGCGGGATTGTCCTAATGTTGTATAAGAAAAAAGCAGTGATATCCGCCTAAGATCAGAGGAGGCCGTATGTTTCGAGGATCTGTCGTTGCTATTGTCACCCCTTTCGATGAAAAGGGCGAGGTCGACCTCAAAGCACTCGAAAGCTTAGTCCGCTTTCATCTGGAAGAAGGGACGGATGCGATCGTATGCCTTGGGACAACAGGAGAAGCTGCCACGCTGTCTCCCACAGAAAAATCTCTGATCATCAAAACAGTCGTAAAGACCGTTAAAGGAAAAATTCCCGTCGTTGTTGGCACGGGGAGCTATGATACAAGGGCAGCTTTTGAGCAGACAAGAGAGGCAAAAGAACTTGGCGCCGACGCCTGCCTTGTGATCCTCCCTTATTGCACAAGGCCTGGATTTAGCGGATGCCTTGCGCATTTTGAGAAGATTGCAGAAGCAGAGCTTCCAATGATCGTCTACCACCACCCATCGCGCACAGGGGTAAAACTTTCTCCAAAGGAACTGGGCGAACTATGCCGCGTCCCTCATGTTTTCGCAATCAAAGAAGCATCCGGCGATATCAACTGTGTCATGGAGCTAAGGCAGCATACGGACAAGCTCGTCTTTTCTGGCGATGACAACATGACGCTCCCGATCGTATGCGCAGGGGGTGCAGGTGTGATCTCCATCGTTGCCAACGTCATACCAAAACAGTGGCGAGCTTTTGTGCATACCTGTCTTAAGAAAGACTTTGATGGGGGCCTTGCCCTCGCGGACAAATATTATGCTCTTTGCAGATCTCTTGTCCTGGAGACCAACCCGCAAGGAGTGAAATATGCCCTTAGCCTCGTTGGGAAAATAGCTCCTTCTCTCCGCCTGCCGCTTGTAGAACCTCTTGCAGGAACAAAAAGAGAAATCAGTCAGGCAATGGAAGATCTAGGCCTTTTTTCCGGAACTCAATTTTTCATGCATGCACAACTAAAATTGCCTGAAGCTGAAAAAATTTCGATCTAGTTGTCTTAGACTTTTTGATAGCCCCGATAATAGGTTGCGTAGTGTAGCCCAGAAAACTTAGAAGGCGTCCGATCAATTTCTTCCATTTCGATTTTCCCAGTCTGAGTATTTACAGTCGCAAAACCAGTAATGCCGTCTCTATTCCTGATCTGCCTGATAAACGATTGATAGCTTACCACATAGACTTTTTGGGTGTTGATATCACTTGGGTCTGTTGCATCTTGCGGATCGACAAGGTATACAAGTTCTCTCCCATCCTCCACACGTTTTGCACCGACAACAACGACATCGCTAATAGGTAATTGCTTGATTTTTGTGATATCAGGTTCAATGCGGGCAGCATCTTTTTTCCATCCATACACCGTCCTGCCCTCTACTTTGTCCTTTAATGCAAATGGAGCGTCCTTATACCACATTTTACCTAGAAATCCTTTCACCTGATGCGGCCCATGTTCTTGCAGGCTTGCTATAAGGTCGTCAAAAGGGCGTGATGGGTCCCAGTCCGCAAATTCAAAACCAAGCCTTTGTTCAATATCTTTATGAATAGCGGATTGAAGAACGATCGCGCGAAGGTCTAATGAATGCGTAATATCATCTGCCTTTCTTAAGGAAATCTGGATCAGCTTTTCTTTTTCATGTTTTTGCAATGTGGAATAATCTAGGCCTTGAGAAAGGGCTGTTTGGTACACATTTCCTATCGCAGCCCCTCTTCGACTTGCTGCACGATGCTTTTGAAACTCTTCGTCGGGTAACATGTTGCGATTTCTTAAGTATATCTCGCAAACTTGTATGCAAGAATGAGTCAGCTTGTCAGAAGAAATGTCGAGGAACTCTTTAAGACTATCTACTTCCTTTTGCCTGCAAAAGTCTTCGAGGATCCTTTTCAGTTTCTGATTTCCTGTTCCTGTAATCGATGAAGGCTCTTTCGTCCCACAAAGAAAATCCAGATGCCTTTGCACAAACTCTCTTGAGAGGTTGAGGAGGTTTTCACCATCGATCATGGTCAAAGTAACTCCAGGGCCAGTTGTAGTTTTTGCTTTAGGGAAAGGGAATAATGGAAGGCAATCCTCTTTGATGGTCTGAATGAGCAAAAGGGTCGCTCGGTCCAGTTCATCGTTAAGCTCATCGAGCCCTGTCATTGTTTTTCGAAATAAGGAACACTCCATCTCCGCCACTCTTCCTGCGAGATCATTAGGGGCAGTAGGGCCAAACCTTTCCCTGCCTGCAATGTTCATGCAATAATACCAGCCGCTATGTCCCTTTTGCGCAGGCTGGATGATACGCGGTCTTTCATTTCCTAAAGAATACGGCGCATCTTTTGCCGGCTTACCAAGAGGGGGAATGCAAAATGTCTGAACAGGAGCAAGGGCCATAAATATCCTCAAATGACTGATTTTCTATATTGTATTATTGATTTAGTTTTCATTCATGAAAAATAAAGAATTGATAATCGGAAAATCAATGAATCAACTAAATCGTTTTTCTTAAAAAGATGACTTCTTCCATGTAGTATTGTAAAGTCTTGTTTAAGATCTTGTTATACTTGATCTGTCATAATAGACAGCATAGCTCAGTCCTGTTTCGGAAGATGGAACTGTATTGATCTTGATCCATTCACGCTGTTTTGTAACTTTGTTGATATCAGCGATGTTCATGACCCCTTCATGGTTGCTCATCCTTTCAACAAGCGACTTGTAGGAAATAACATACACCTTTTGCACATCCGGATCATTTGGATCGGAACCGTCTCTTGGATCTACATAAAATACATATTCTTTGCCATTCTCATCTCTTTTTGCCCCAACAAGCGTGATATAATGCGTCTCTTGGGATCCTTTGTAATCAGAACTTATTTCGATCGCGCTTCCAGAAGGCCATCCATAAACCTTTCTTCCCTGAAAGTCTTCATTGACCTGAATGAGGGGCTTTGAATAATAATTCTGCCCAAAAAAACCCCCTACGCAATGAGGCCCATGTTTTTCCAAACTGGCAAAGAGCGCATCAAATGGCTGTGAGGGATCCCATGACGCCTCCTTAAAGCCAAACCTTTTGCGGATATCTTTTTGGACAATATTCTCCAAATTAGACCGTCGAAGGCTCAAAGAGTTTGTTTCAAATTTTATTTTTGAGACCATCATCTCTATATATGTCGGTTTCATTGCTGGATCAAAGCCTTCAAAATTACGCTCCTTTGCTATCATATAC
>JASHWM010000148.1 GCA_030044075.1 Candidatus Rhabdochlamydia sp.
GCGCTCTCTCGTTCTATGACAAGGAACTTCCATTGGCCAAAAGAAAGCAGCTGCCTTGGCATGTCGCCGATGTAGGTGAGAGGGATCTCTAGGTGTAATGCCTTCCTGAAAAGATAATGGACAAGGGTCAAACAACTGGTAACGAGGGGAGCTTCCTCGGTTAGCGCAGATCGTGAGTATTTAGTTGTATCAACAAGGGTGGAAGCAACAAGCTCAAGGCTTTCTGGCAAAACGCCAGCGTATCTAAAAACATATATCTTGAATCTAAAAACTCCGTTATTCTCTGAAAAAATCATATCTAGTAAGTGAAAATAATACAATGGAGGACCATGACGATCTCACCGGACCATCTAAGCGAAGAAGAGCTCCTTTTCCGGCTTCGCGAGGCAGAAAGCAAAGTTGAAGTTGGAGCCTTTTACTCCCATTATCGCGATCCCAAAAGCCGCTATAAGGTCTTGGGACTTGGAATTATTGAATCTAAGCAAGAAACTGCGGTGATCTATCAAAAAGAGTCCGGGACTGTTTGGATCCGGCCATTTTCCTCTTGGTGCGAGAAGATAGAGATCGAAGGGAAAGAAGTCCTTCGCTTTCAGAAAATCCAGTCTCCTACCTAGGATAATGCGCAATATATCTTTCGATAGCCGTAGGAAGGTCTTGGATGACGTCATCCTCTTTAACAAATGGATCTACGCTTGCGTTCCCAATCTTTTGGAAGGAATACCCCGGCACAAGGTCCTTTAAGTAGTGAGAGCATATCAGGTCCACAACCCCTTCTTTTTCCTGGTGGGTCAAATGGTATTTTTGGACGATCCCCTCTTCGATGCCAATATGCACAATTTCATGGAGTATGGTCTCAGAGACATCTGTTTTTACAAACGTCCCATCTTTTTTAATGAGGATGACGACGTGTCCTTTTTTAGGATCATACTTTCCTCCGGGTCCGTACATAGTGAGGACCACCTCATACTTTGGCATCAGCTTGAAGCTCCAGTTCATTTGCAAAAGACCTAACCTATCAAGCGCCCTATTGATAGTCTCTTCCTCGGCAACGAGCTTTTCAAGAGGGGCCTGAAAACACCCTGGATCGTAAATCTCCCGTGAGAACAGGTCTTCTAAATACCTGGTGTCGCCCTCTGAGAGGGCCTCATCTTTTTCATAGCGAAGGGTAAATTCCGGATGATCTGGGATCACAATATAATACCCATTTCGTTTGAACCAGGGGCCCTTCCTCATCAGGTACATCACAAAAGAAAAGGCCTCGTCTTTCGTCTGGCTGCGAAAGACAACTTCACTTCCCAAAAGAGACACAGAGGAAAACAAGGCAAAAAAAAGGAAAATCTTGTGAAACTCTCTAAATATTTGCATTTGATTTTAACAATCTCTCTGGATACAGTCTTATCGAAAGTTTAAATCACAATTAATATATATGCGATTCTTAAAAAATTTATTATTTCTTTTTATTTCTAATAATTCTTTCCTAACGGCAAATATTGTTCAGGCAGAAAGCTTTTCTGAAATAGAAAACCTCTGGGAGAACCTGTCAGACAGCTCCCTTGTGATCTTTGATATTGATGATGTAATTGTGTCTACTGAAGATCATTTTGCCCATCCCTATGGTTATATCAAATTTGTGGAACTGACAAACCATTACCTAGGAAGGGCCCTATCCGAGCAAGAAAAAACCGAGATCATGCGAAGGATCAGTTTAAGCCAGCTCCTTGCAAAAAGAAATCTTGTGGAAAAGAATATCCCCCTACTCATCCAGGACCTTCAAAATAAAGGAATAAAAGTCATTGCCCTGACCAATTTCCCAAGAGGGGAATATGGAGCTATCTCTCGGGTGGAAACATGGCGCATCGAATATCTACGCTCACTTGGCATTGACTTCTCTTTTGCTTTTCCACAGATCGGATCCTATGAACTAAAAAAAGTGACCAAGGAAGGGTTTGCACCTCCTCTTTATGAAGAAGGGATCCTTTTTGCGAATAGTCATCCTAAAGGAGATGTTCTGGACGCTTTTTTTCAAACGAGCGGATTTATGCCTTCTGAGGTCATCTTCATCGATGATATGCTCCATAATCATGACAGTGTTCATTTGTCCCTTAAAAAGATGCAGGTCGGATATAAAGGCGTCCACTACCTCGGTGCAAAGAAGTTCTTTACACAGTTAAATGAGGACGTGCTCGATTATCAGATCGACCATCTCATCAAAACAGAAAATTGGCTCAATGACCAGCAAGTCCTTGATCTTTTAGAATAAATCGCACGCTTAAACTTCATGGAAGTTTTGCGGTATTTTTGAGCAGTTTGACGAGCTTGGGCCCAAAGAGATTGATGCAAAGCCCAAAGATTACGATCAGCCCAGCGAAGATTTTCCAGGACTGCAGAGGCTCCCCTAAAAGGAGCGTCGAGCTCAAAAAGCCAAAAACCGGGACGAGCAAAGTGAATGGGGCAATTGTCGCTACAGGGTACAGGTGCAGGAGCCAGTTCCACACCCCGAACCCAAAAACCGTCGACAAATAGGTAATAAACATTACCGAGCCAAAGCCGGCAAAACGCATATTGAACAAGCTCTGAAATACTTCGCGAGGCCCTTCCATAACAAGGCATACTCCCAATAACGGGGGCCAGGCAAATAAACTTCCCCAGACGACAAGGGC
>JASHWM010000149.1 GCA_030044075.1 Candidatus Rhabdochlamydia sp.
CAGCAATGCCCTTGACCCTCCTTGGAGCTGAAAAAAACTCCGATGATCCAAAGCTCACCCGCCTTGTCATCCCAACTTCTGTGAATATCCACCTGATTGGGGACTGCTTTGCTATCCCGATTTTTGCATTTGCCGTCATGAAGAACTTCGGTGTTAGCGAGCCCACTTTCATAAGCTACCTAACTTTTGCGTTTTTCTTTGTTATGGCAAAATTTTCGGTTGCAGCAATCCCAGGCGGAGGGATCATCGTGATGCTGCCGATCCTTGAGAGCTGCCTTGGCTTTACATCAGAAATGGGGTCATTGATCACAGCGCTCTATATTCTGTTCGATCCTGTGATCACTTGCGCAAACATTTGCGGGAATGGAGGCTTGGCCATGGTGATGAACAAGCTCCGGAGGCTATTTTCTAAAGAAACAGAAATCGTTTTGAGAAAAACAACAACCGGCTAATTCCTGTAGATGCCATCATTCTGCTCTGAAGTTTTAGATTGTGGATTTTTTGAATTGAGCCACTGGACATTACCTCGAGATAATTCCTTTAATTCTTCCTCCGTATCTTGCTCTTCATTGTCGAAAATCTCACCTCCCGACTTAGCTTTTTTCGAATGGTGGTCGATTATTTTTTTGTCGCCGTCATCAGAAGAAAGGCTTCTTTGGGCAATTCTTTTCTGGCCTGCAATCATGGCTTTCTCCAAAGCATGCATCAATTCTCCGTCGGGAAATAACTTTCCGCCTGTTTCCGCAGATTCACCTGGAGAGCTTTCTTTTGGGGAAACAGCCAAAGATAGGCCCCCTATTGAAGAAGTAATTGATAAAGTTAAGTCTTCAATTTCTTCACCCTCCTCTTGCTCTTTTGGAGGGTCGGCCATGAAATATGTGTCATAGCGCAGGTCCCTGAAAACAAAATCTATGCGAGGAAGAGCTTGAGCAAGAAAAAAAGAAAAGCGAACTTTAAAATTGCCTCGAACTTCAAAAGTTGTCAGAGATTGTAAATTGCTCATCTCATCGGGAATTTCTCGAATTTTCGTATGAGAGACGTCTAAGTATTCAAGATTCTTCAATTCACATACGACTTTCGGAAATTTGGAAATGGGGTTGACCATAAGAACAAGTTTTCTTAGAGCAGATAATTCTATAAACTCATCGGGCAATCCTTTTAGCTCATTATATCCCAAAAGGAGCTGCTGGAGGGACTTCAAGTATTTTATCCTGCAGGCAATCCCTGAGATCTGATTTTGCTCTAGATTGAGTTCTCTCAAAGTACTGACGCGGCAAAGGGTATTCGAAACTCGTTTCAATTGATTTTTACTCAGATCCAAGACGATTAAATGTTCCAAGGAAGAAAACTCATTAGGAAGGTTTTGCAACAAATTATCGGAAATGTTTAGCTCCCGCAGTTCTTGCAGCTTGTTGATATTAGGGGAAATCTCGGTAATCCGATTGCCATTCAAGAAGAGCTTTCTTAAATTTCCTAAAAAGAAAATTTGCTCCGGAACCAATGTAAAATCGTTACCGGCCAAATTGAGCGACGTGAGCCAGTCAAAGGTCTTGATCTGATCAGGGATCGATGTTAAACCATTTCCCATATTGGATATCGCGAGACAATCTTTGGAAATGGTGTATTTATTATTTTTTGGGGGGCTTCCTTCCTCATCAGACCAACTATCAATAGTTTCCCTACGGAGCCATCTATACTGTGAGGTCAGCGCAGACAAATTGACTGATCCTGTCGACATACAGTTCCCCCAATAAAAATCATTCTCTATTTATTTTTTAATATATTTTAATAATTAATGGCTATTTACTCAAGACCTTGTTAAAATATACATAGATTTTTATTTAAATATTTGGTTTATTATGAATGTTGCTCGTTTGACTGCTTCAGCCGAAGCTTGCATAGAAGTCATGCATCTTCCAGAGGAGAATGAGGATGCTATCAGAGAGTGCATTGCAAAATATTCTCTTCCCGACACATTTTTTGAAATATTCACCTGGGTCCTCCATCGAATATGGAATGCCGTCAAAAGCATCTTCGGCGCATCTGACTGGCAAAAAGCAAAAACACTCCTCCAAGACCGCTTCCTTGAAATGAGCTTTGAAAGGGGCATGATCCAAGAAAACCCGCAAAATTTCGTTGAAACCGAGATCAAAAAGCAGGTCGCCCATACTGCGGACCTCGTCGCAGAAGAGTTGTTATCGCTCTGTCTTTTGTCCAATGAAAAAGACCCTGCTCTATCTGATGCGCTTCAGGGAAGTATTTCTAATGTCGGTCTTGAGCGCGTTGTAGTTGATCTAGCTGGAAGGATCGATGGAATCCGAGCGGAGTTGCTCCGCAGGAACAACGGATAGAATCCTTCACCTCGCCCTTAGCGCATTTAATATCACAAGGGCATCAATGACCTCTTGAAGAAGAGCGCCTATCGCCGGCTGGATAAACCCAAAAGCTGCAATTCCCATAAGGACTGCGCTCAGCCCAATCCCTACCAGGATGCTTTGCGTTGCAATTTTGAGCATCCTTTGTCCAATAAAGACCGTTTCTCCGACTTTGCTGATATCATCGACAAGGAGCACAATATCTGCAGCTTCTGCGGAGATCGCAGTGCCTTTTGCTCCCATGGCAACCCCCACGGTCGCCGCAGCAAGCGCAGGTGCATCGTTGATCCCGTCTCCCACCATGATGGTGGAGGGGTATTTTTTCTTAAGGTCCACAACCACTCTTTCCTTCTCTTCCGGGAGGAGCTCCGCCATATAATGCAAAATTCCTGATTGATTTGCGATCGCTTCCGTATTTCCAATGCTGTCGCCTGATAGGAGAAAAACCTCTTTTACTTTCAAATTTTTCAGTCTTTCGACCATTTGGGGAACTTCCTTCCTCATCTTATCGCTTAGAATGATGATCCCCGCCAATTTTTCATTAATGGCAAGGCATGCAACAAGCTTCCCTTCCGAACGGATTGTATCAAGGAGTTCCAGTTTACCTTCAAAAGTGTCTTTCCCAAGCTTTTCTTCCAAAAACACTTGCGAGCCTATCAAGATGCGCTCATGGTCGATGCTCCCCTCTACTCCCCTCCCGGAAATCTCCTGAAACCCTTCGGGGAAAGAGAGCTTTTCGATGCGGCCTTCTGCATAGCGCGTGATCGACTCTGCCGTCAGATGGGAAGAAAATTGCTCTAAGGAAGCCGCTTTATACAGGATCTCCTCCTCAGAAATGCTATTCACAGAAATGATCTCATCAATAAAAGGTGTCCCGTAAGTGATCGTCCCTGTCTTATCAAAAACAGCCACTTTTGCTTTGCCCACCTGTTCTAAGGGAGCTCCCCCTTTTACAATGATCCCAGCTTCCGCTGCCCTGTTTATTCCGCTGATAACGGCAACAGGCGTGGCCAGGATCAATGGACAGGGTGTCGCAACTACAAGGACAGCTAAAATGGTCGTCGGATCTCCAGTGATCAGCCAGCCAAGTACACTGACAACGAGAGTAAAAGGCGTAAAAAAAACTGCATAACGGTCCGCAAGCCGTTGGATGGGCGCTTTTTCAGCCTGCGCTTTCCTGACAAGCTGGACAATTTTGGCATACTGGCTCTCTTCGCTTATTTTATCTGCCCTCATCTCGAAAGCACCGCTTACATCGATGCTGCCGCTGACCACTCTTGCCCCGGTCCCCTTGGCGCGTGCAAGCGCCTCGCCTGTCATGGCTGATTCATCGATTTCCGCTTCGCCAAGGACGATGGTCCCATCGACAGGGATCAGATCGCCGGGCCTTACGACCAAGATATCCCCGACCTTCACATCCTTTACATCGACCTCTTCGATTTTCTCTGTTTCTTTTCGTCTTGCAATGCGGGGCGCCCTTTCCAAAAGGGCAGTAAGAGAATAAGAGGCCCTGCGAAGACCATACTTTTCGATCGCCTCGCCGCCAGATTGCATCAATACAACAATGACTCCGGCAAAAGCCTGGTCCATGATGACGGCTGTGATAATCGCAAGCATGGCGACGATATCAGAGGCGAACTGCCCATGGAACATCCCCACCGTCGTCTCAAATACGATCGGGATGCCGCCTGCGATCAAAGTATAAAACCATATTTTATGGGCTAGTTCGTGCAACCCCATAAAAAAGGTCACAATCCCCGCAGCAAGACCAAGGAATGTATAGATCGGTATCGGATATTCCCGAAGATAATCCGATATTCTTTTTTTCCATTTTTCTAATTGCACGGGTAGCCCTTTTCTATTCTATGGACTATACATGTATATAATTTCTTACTTTGAAATATTCAAATTCGAAATCCCTCTCTTGATTTATTTTTCTCTTTTTGTTTATTCACCAAAGAATAAAAGGGAGAGGTTTTTATGGACTTATCAGTATTTTTAGCCAAGCTGCTTGGCCTTTATCTTCTGATCATTACAGCAATATGGCTTGTAAGGAAAAAAGGGCTTGAAACCACCGTAAAAGAGATCTGTTCTTCAAAAGGCGTGCTCGCCTTATCGGCTGTCTTCAACATTCTTTTTGGCCTTGTCATTGTGATAGACCATGAATTTTGGGAATGGAGCTGGAGAGGCTTGATCACCGTCCTTGGATATGTCATCCTCCTTAAAGGGGTGATGCGCTTTGCTTTTCCAAGTCAAATGCAGAGGCTGGCAACAAGGATGATCACAAAAGGATATTGGACCACGCTGGTCATCATGGGGATTATTGGGATATACTTGACCTATTCGGGTTTTGCCCATTAGGACTTGCAAGCAGGTGACGGGCTACATATTCTTTAAACGAGCTTTGGTGTTGTCAGTTCGTTCAATATGAGCTCAGGCTCGCTCTCGTCATCTAATTCTTCCATGGCTAATTCATGGGTCGTGTAACGTAAGAACGACCCTATAGAAGAGTATTCCGCCTCGGACCTAAACTCAATCGAATCGACCCGGTCATTTTCAATGCTACCATCTTTAGCGCGATAAAAAAATTCGGCGAGCTCAGTATGTGCGTTTGCAGTTGCAAACACCAATGGAGTGCATGACCTGCATTTTGCAAAGTTCCCTGAATAATATTTGTTCACATCTTCCAGCGTCATGAAAAACTCGCTCTTCTCCCCACCATGGGTCCAACATTTGGGGACGACATAAAATTCCCAATCTAGCAAGGCTCCCTGTCGGGCAAGTTTTTTGATCTCTAACATATCCATTTGCGTCATCGTGTTATTTTTGAAGATTTCCACCATTTTTTGGAGTAGATCATACCTTGTCTGGAATGAAAGACGGGCGGAAAGCTTGGCTTTAGACACAGACAATCCATTCAGAGCAGCTTTTGAAGTAATGACAGCATCATAGATAAATCCGTCCTTGATCAGTTTAAGAATCTCTTTCTGATCTCCAATGACATCGCAATGCTTTTTGAAGCTATTGCTATTCACACAATAGTAATTGCCATCTATTTTTATCGAGAAGGCAACGCCAAAAAGGATCGCAAAAAATTTGATAAAACCGCTTTCGTAGACCTTAAGGGTCGGGCCTAGCTGCGAGGGAAGCTCATTTGCCTTTCCAAACCCTACATGAAGGCGTCCTTCATCCATGACTGCAGTCACTTTTGACCTAAGCGGCATTAATGGAATTGCTTCTGTACTCATTCCAACCTTAATTATTTTATAATTATATTATTTAGACTGTATATATTAAAATTTTAAAAATAATAAGTCAAATTATAATAATAATTAATAATTTATTAATTAATAGAAGATGTTGAAATAAAGTAATTTACAAATACACCTAAATTAAAATAATTTTTATTAAAAGAAACGCAAAGGTGAAGGCAGTAGGGGGCCTACTGCCAAATAACACCTAAACATTGTAAGTTGTGGAACTTACGTTTCCACCCTTCCCTGTCCAGTTCGTATGGAAGAACTGGCCCCGGGGTTTATCGGTCCTTTCATAGGTATGGGCGCCAAAGAAGTCCCTCTGGGCCTGAAGGAGGTTTGCGGGCAGGCTTTCTGAGCGGTACCCATCGAAAAATGCCAAGGCTGTACTGAAGCAAGGGCTTGGGGTCCCACTCAGGGCAGCCTCTGCTACCACTTTTCTCCAGCCGGACTCGCATTTTTGGATCTCTTTCTGGAAAAAACCATTCATGAGAAGGCTCTCCAGTCGGGGGTTTTCGCTAAAGGCCGCCTTGATCTTGCTCAAGAAGGCGCTTCGAATGATACAGCCCTCTCTCCATAAAAGGGCAATCGAGCCATAGTCAAGATGCCACTTCATCTCTGTGGCAGCAGCCTGCATCAGCATAAATCCTTGCGCATAACTGATGATCTTGGAGGCGTAGAGCGCTTTTCTAACCTGCTCGATGAATTCCTTCCTATCACCTGTAAATGAGTATTTCGCCATTGGATAGAGCTTGGCAGCTTTAAGGCGCTGGTCTTTCAGCGAGGAAAGGCATCTTGCAAACACCGCCTCTCCTATCAAAGTTACTGGCATACCAAGCTCCAGGGCATTGACCCCGGTCCATTTTCCAGTCCCTTTTTGACCTGCAACATCAAGAATTTTATCGACAAGAGGCTTGCCGTCTTGATCTTTATACCCAAAGATCTGACTTGTGATCTCGATCAGATAACTGTTCAGCTCTGTCTTGTTCCACTCAGTAAAAATACTCTTGAGCTCGTCGGTCGTACAACCCAAGACACTTTTCAGCAGATGGTAGGCCTCGCAGATCAGCTGCATGTCGCCATACTCGATCCCATTGTGCACCA
>JASHWM010000150.1 GCA_030044075.1 Candidatus Rhabdochlamydia sp.
AGACTTCTCTTAAAGTCAACCGCGTGCGAAAAAAAAAATATTTAATAAGTTGATGATTATTAATTACTTAAATAAAAAATACAAAATCTAATTTTTTCTCAATGAATTGAGTAAATTTACTCAGTGCATTGAGTAAAATTATTTATCCAATAAAACGAGCAAAAGATTTTTAAAAATCGAAACCATTAGAATTTAAATTTCCGATTGACCTCTTATTCTAGATTTGAGCATAATTTCGGCAAGTTTTTTCACGGTGGTATAGCCAAGTGGTAAGGCAGGAGCCTGCAAAGCTCCCATTCCCCAGTTCAAATCTGGGTGCCACCTTAACTCATTGCTTTTGTGCTTTATCTTATCTCTACACCCATTGGCAACCTATCGGATGTCACCCTTCGCGCCTTAGAAGTCATGCGCTCATGCGACTACCTTCTTTGCGAAGACACACGTCAAAGCAAGATCCTGCTCTCCCACTACCAGATTGAAAAGCCCCTTTACAGCTATCATAAGTTCAATGAAGCGCAAAAAGAGGGCCGGATACTTGATGATCTAAGGTCTGGCAAAGTGATTGGATTTCTATCAGATGCGGGATCGCCAGGAATTGCAGATCCCGGACACCGCCTGATCAGCCTTGCAGCAAAAGAGAAGATCCCTTACACGGTCTTGCCAGGGCCATGCGCCGTAGTTGCCGCCCTTACACTTACAGGTTGGGAGATCGATTCTTTCCAATGGGTCGGTTTTTTACCTTCAGCAGAATCCGAATGCAAAAAGAAGATTACGGAAGCTTTGCAATACCCGGGGATCACCGTCTGCTATGAGACGCCGCACCGCGTGATAAAGACGCTTGAAAAAATAAGCACCCTTGCACCTTCAAGACGACTGTGCCTTGCAAGGGAGATCTCCAAAATGTATGAGGAAGTGCTCCATGGGTCTGCAAATGAACTTCTCGAGCATTTTCAATCACATGCGCCGAAGGGAGAAATGGTGCTCATGATCGCTCCAACTGATGAAAAGATCGATTTTTCAGATCTTTCTGTAGAAGAGCATGTCGAATACCTTCAAACGACCTATCAGCTATCCACAAAAGATGCGATTAAAATGGTCTCGCAGCTTCGGGGATGTCCAAAGAGCACTGTCTATAACCTCATCCATAAGACAAAAGATTGAGCTACTCAAGCTCTTTCATCCAGTACACCATTGACTTGAGAGATTCCTCGTCTTCCCCAATTCTGTCTTGCCATAAGCAAGAGTAGACCCATTCCGGATGTTTCACAAAACCCCTTTTGTCCCAAAACTCATCCAGGCAAAAGAAATCACCCGGTCTTCTGGGGTCATCTTTGTCCCTCACAATTTCGCAAAACAGGACCTTTTTAAACTCAGGCCGAACGAGGACGCAGCTCAAAAATTCCTCGTACATCTTCTGGCCGATCTTTTGGCCTCGATATTCTTTCTTAAGAAGGATGTCCCCAAGGTAATACATATCGTCGATGGGGGTGCCGCTCGACCTGAATGTTTTAGTCATCCTTTCTGGCGCCTCAACTAATGGGTGGCCGGTGATCGCCCCGACAACTTTTCCTTCCTCTTTGGCAAGTATTACAATGCCCGAGCCCTCTTGCAAATGCTCTCTTAAGTACTCCCTTTCCTCCTCATGGCTGCTCGTAATCAAATAGGGATAGGTGGAATAGATCTCAAATGTCAGAGAAGCAAGGTCGTCAAGGTAGGGTCTTATTGCTTCTGATCCGTGGACAACTTCAATAGAAACAGCTGCTTCTACCCAATTACTTTTTAGAGAAAAAAGAAAGAGGACCGCTAAAACATATTTGCTTGCGACCTTCATAAAAATCCTTAAAAACTATTATTGTTGTAACATTTCAAATTGCTTCAGCACTCTTTTTGGAGTAATGCATTCCTTCCAATGGCGCTCCCGATAGCGAAAGAACTTCACATTGGGAACCCAAAAAGGGGGAGTGACCACTTTTCCCATGAGCCATCCCGGCCTCCACATCCTCATCCTCTTCCTGCATTCTGCGATCACAACGCTTGGGATGACCAGGTTCGAAGCAAGGTGTCCGATGAGGGAATCATTGCCTATCGCATAGCCGGATTCATAGACAAAAGAGGCCATCTCATCGAGGTTTTTGCAGATAAATTTATCAAAAGGAATATCCAGATCAGGTTCCGAACAATGAAAAGCGAAGACAGGTTGAAACCCGGCCTTTGCCAGTTCCTGTGCCAGGGCCTTATAATCGCAGAGGGGCCAGTTTTTCTCGTCTTTACTGCTCAAGGGATGGATGATCACTCTTTTCAAATAGCGCCTGTGCACCAAAGTCTTGGGGATCATCAGTCCATTGTTTTTTGAGATGGCCGTCGATCCAATGAGAAGGGAAATGGCTTTGGCAATATTGTCCGTCATTGTTTTTTTTGGATCAAAGACATGGTCGAAAAATCGCAAGGGATGATGTTTTTTTGCATTGTAGGAAGAATAAAAAACGCTCAGCTTTTTGATCGTTCCCTTTTTTTCCCATTCGAACAAGGTGCTCACTTTTTTTGAATTGTCATTCTGGACAATGGCAAGGTCGCAAGCCACCTTCTGAGGGTCGCTCAAATCAAGCTCTGCAAAAGTGTATCCCAGGAACCAACGCTGCATCTCCTGGAGAACGGGATGATAACAGGTCACCTCATACCCAGCTTCTTTCAGTCTATGGGCGGCGATCATCATCAAAAGGGCATCCCCGACTCCATTGGAGGGGAAAATAGAAGCTTTTTTCAAAACCTTGTCCTCAAAAATAGGGGTGCTCCTCGAATCCAGAGGAGCACAAGATCATTGATTTTAAGATTTGGCGGGGTTTTCTTCTTCTTTCGCGTCAGCGACAAGCACCTCGGAGATCCAGACGATCCCTGCTACAGAAGAAGCAAACTTAAGAGCGCTCTTGACAACTTTGACAGGATCAAGGATCCCTGCCTTTAAAAAATCTTCGACCTGTTCATTCAGGACATTGAAACCAAAATGAAGCCCGCGCGCGATCACCTGCTCAAGGACCAAAGAACTATCAAAACCTGCATTGGCCACAATCTGTCTGAAAGGGGCATCGCAAGCTTTTTTTGCAATTTGGGCGCCAAGGAGCTCATCATCGGTAAGGCCCAAGGTGTCGATCGCACTCGAAGCATGGAGAAGGGCAACACCGCCGCCTGGCACAACGCCCCCTTCTTGAGCAGCCTTGGTCGAGTTAAGGCTATCTTCGAACATCTGTTTTTTCTGTTTCATCTCAGGCTCTGAAGGGGCCCCTACTCGGATCACAGCGACGCCGCCTGATAATTTGGCCTTTCTTTCTTCGAGCTTCTCTTTGTCGTAGCTGCTTGTCGCATTTTCGATTTCGGACTCGATTTGCTTGATACGGGCCTTGATCTCATCCGAACTTCCTACACCGCCAACAACGGTAGTTTTATCTTTTGTCACAAGGATCTTCTCCGCGCTCCCGAGAACTTCTGGGCCTGCATTTTGCAGGTAGTTCCCAGTTTCTTCGGAAACAAGCGTCGCCCCTGTCAGGATCGCGATATCCTGCAATAGAGCTTTTCTCCTGTCGCCAAACCCTGGCGCCTTCACTGCTGCCACTTTCAGGATTCCTCTTAGGCGGTTGATCACAAGGGTAGAGAGCGCCTCCCCTTCGATATCGTCTGCAATAATGAATAATTCTTGTCCTGAGGATGCGATCGATTGCAAAATAGGGAGGATTTCATGGATCGATGAGATCTTTTTGTCAGTGATCAAAATCTTTGCATTTTCCATTGAAATGGACATGTTCTCAGCATTTGTGCAGAAGTAGGCGCTGATATAGCCCCTGTCAAACTGCATCCCTTCTACAATTTCGATCGTCGTATCGGTGGACTTCCCCTCTTCGATGGTAATAACACCGCCCTTCCCAGATTGTTTCATCGCATCAGCGATCATTGATCCGATTTCTTCATTGCCAGATGCTGAGACGATCGCAATATTTTTGAGCTCTTCCTCGCTCCTTACAGCAATCGATAGCTTGTCCAGCTCTTTTTCGATTGCCTCGACAGCTTTGTCCATACCTCTTTTAAGCAGGATCGGGCTTGAACCGGAAGCGATATTTTTGATCCCGCTTTGCACCAGGGCGCGAAGGAGCAAGATGGTTGTTGTCGTGCCGTCGCCGCACTCTTCTTTCATTTTTCCAGCTGCTTCCTTGCCCATGGCAACACCCATGTTTGCATAGACGTCCTTAAGTTCTACGTCTTTGACGATGCTGTTGCCGTCATTGGTGATTTTCGGGGCGCCCCATGCTGATTGCAGGCCGACATTACGCCCTTTTGGGCCGAGGGTGACGCTGACAACATCAGCAAGCTGTTCAATCCCTTCTTTGAGCTTATTTCGTGCTTCTTCTTCAAAAACAAGTTCCTTTGCTGTCATGATAATTTCTCCCTATTTTTTGTAGATTTATATAAGTGTAAGATGAACATCAACCGCTCTTGCTGAATGGGTCAAAGCCCCTATCGAGATCCCGTTGACCAAAGTTTCAGCGTATTGTCGCACATTCGCAAGGTTGATCCCTCCGGAAGCTTCCAAATAAACCCTTCCCCTTGCGGCCTCAACAGCCTCCCGGACAAGTGCAGAGCTCATATTGTCAAGCAGGACCCGATCGGCACCGCAAGAGATCGCTTCTTCTAAATCAGGCAAGTTCTCTACCTCCACCTCGATTTTAAGATGGGGATATAACGTTCTAACCTTTTCTATTGCAGATTTGATCGGGGACGCGCCTTTCGCTTTGAGAAAATTCAGGTGGTTGTCCTTAATGACAACAAGCTTAGAAAGGTCCAGCCGGTGGTTGACGCCTCCCCCGACTACGACTGCGTACTTCTGCAGAAGCCTCAGGCCGGGGATCGTTTTCCTCGTATCCAAAATTTCACAAGGAAACCCCCTGGCCTCTTTTACAAAAGAAGAGACTAAAGTTGCGATGCCCGATAAATGCTGGAGCAGGTTCAGGGCGGTCCTCTCCCTGGATAAAATCTCTCTTGCAGGCCCGCTGATTATTGCAAGGACATCCCCTGCAGAAGAGCGCTCTCCGTCCTTTGTCATTAGTTCGACTTCGCAACCAGAAAAAATCTTTGAAAGAAAGCTCAGGCCAGCCGGGACAATAGGCTCCTTGCAGGCGATCTCCGCCCTAGCATGCGTACCTTCATCGATACAGGCAAGGGTCGTATAGTCACTACATACACAATCTTCTTGCAAAGAGTTATGTATCAGCGATGCAATTTCGATGTCCAGTCCCGTGCTCATAAATGTTCCTTCAAAAGAACTAGAAAATATAGGTGAACCGTTGATATTCCGCAATCCTTTGATTTGTATTTAGCAAACGAGATTAACGACTGCTAGAACCAAGTTTTTCAAATTATAATTATTGAATAAATTAATTTTTTAAATTAAATTGTAATTAAGTAGATAAAAACGGAATTATATGACTAAGGTAAAAAATGCTCGTTCTCAATTTTTACTAAGAGGGGTTTCTCTTCACAAATCCAGCCACTCGGCCCCAAAACAAACTCGAAAGAAGAATCGAAAAGAAGTCCACAAAACTTTAGGAGACCTCCCCAAAGAACAAGAGCATCCTGCATACCATGCCGATAAAACGGCCCTCTACAAAAAACGCTATCAAAAAATGCGTAAAGAGATCCAAACCGCTCAACTCCAAAGAGTTTCAAAAAAATCAAAACGGACGACACCTGGAAAGGTGCTAGAGGATTCTTCTCCGAAGATTGTCCATGTGGAAGGGGCAAGGTGGCTCAAGACAACAGTAAAGCAGCAGGTAAACCAATCGAAGAAAATTCAAAAAAAACTAATTAAAAAGAAACGTTAAAAAGCATAATTTAAAATATTGTATTATAAAGGCTAACGTGCTAATCTTGAACGGATGATAACACGTGTTCTTTAATGACTTTAAAAATTGCGCATATTTCAGATCTTCATTTTTCCCATCTAAGCTTTGACCCGGGGCAGTTCTTTTCAAAGCGTTGGATTGGAAACCTCAACCTGGTCTTTTCAAGGAAGAAAGGCTATACGCCTGAAAAACTTGAAACCCTCCACGAGGCTTTCTCTTCATTAGGTGTCACCCATCTTTTGATCACAGGAGATGTTACGACCACTTCACTCAAAGAAGAGTTTGTTAAAGCTCAAGAATTTGTGAAAAAATTCGAAAATATGGGCATCCAGACTTTTGTCATTCCCGGCAACCACGACCACTACACGAAAGCAGCTTACAAAAGCAATTTGTTTTATGAGTATTTTCCCTCTCACCTAAGCCCTTTATTGGACTATAATCTTATAGAGCACAGGGTTGCTGCAATGCCCCTATCATCAAAATGGTGGTTTGTCCTTCTTGATACTGCAAGAGCAACCTCTCTCATTTCTTCCAGAGGGGAATTTTCCGAAGAGATCGAAAAAAACCTTCGAAGCGTTCTTTCTCAAATTCCCAAAGATACCAATGTTATCTTGCTGAACCATTTCCCCCTTTTTCAAAACGACCACCCAAGAAAAGAGCTGACTGGGGCGAAGCGATTGCAAAAAGTGCTAGAAGAATATCCCCAAGTTAAACTATATCTCCATGGACACTCCCATCGACACTGCATCGCCGACTTAAGGGAAAATGGCTATCCTATCGTGATCGACAGCGGAAGCACAGCAAGGGCTAAGGACGGCACCTGGAACTTTATCGAGATCGAAGAAAAAAACTGCCAAATTACAGCGTTTCGTTCCGAAAACTCCCACTGGGAAACCTTTCAAAAACACTCAATGGAGTGGTAATATGTTGCCTTGGTACAAAGATGGACTCCGTTTCAAATGCACAGGATGCGGCGAGTGCTGCACAGGTGAACCAGGTTGCGTGTGGGTCACTGACAAGGAAATTGAGCAG
>JASHWM010000151.1 GCA_030044075.1 Candidatus Rhabdochlamydia sp.
ATTTTGATACAAATTAATAGTTATAACAGTAATTTAATAAAGGATTATTATGTTAAATGTAGCTTATAGTGTAGTTGCAGGAGTAACGGTTGCCGGAGGGTTGGCGTATCTTTTTTCTGGAAGAAATGACCAAGCCGCAAAAGATAAGCAATTGATCCAGCGGATCAATACAATGATCCAAAATAAAATGGGAAGCCTTGCTTCTTTTCTAGAGAAAGATTTTGGAACACCTCCCAACGCCATTGAAAGGGAAGCGGCCCATTCTTATTGGGTGAGAGTTTTTATTTATGAGACCCAGATTCCTGGAGACACTCAAAAATTGATCGAGACCCTTAGTGATGACGAAAGAAAGTTAGCCTTGGCATATCTTTCCGCAGTTGACCAAGGAAGAGAATTCTCTAAGAGCAAATACCCAGAACACTTTGAGAGGGTCAAGGGATTCGCAGAAGAGTTTTTGAAAGAAGCTGATGAAGCTGAGAAGGCCCATTATGCTGCAATGCAAGCCCCAACGCCTAGTTCCCTGATTGAGGGCAATCGAGTCCGGCCAATAGATGCACATGAGAGAATCAACCTTGGACCTAAGTTCCGCCGCCACCCAGTGACTGCACTCATGCTTGCTGAATTCCGCCGTGATCAATTTCCTAGAGCGCAGAAGGGCGTCGATTTTCACTTTCATAGTTTTAACATGCAATCTCGTCCTAAGGTAATTGAAAGTATGAAGCAAGGTCCTAAAACGGTAACAGAGGAAGGTTCAGTAACTGTCACAGCTTATGAAAGACCTGTACAGGTAGAGTTCTATCCGACCCGCAAAATGACGAAAGAACCTAGCTACTTGAATGATATCCAAGGAGCTGGAGCTCTGACGACCCAAGCAATGGTCACAGAATACAGATTCGAAGATGGTACGACAGCCTATATGGTCCGATATAAGGACTACAAGGCAAGTCCGGTAGCTGAGAAATATCTCGTGTCCAAAGTCATTCCAATTGGAGATGCTGGTGAAGAATATGAGGCTGAACTTGATTTAGAGACTGCTCAAGCTAAAATTATGGAATTCTCGAAAGAATAGTCTAGAAGTTAGAAAATAACGACTATCGAACAATAATCGAAAGGCTTCCCTGCTCCTGGCAGGGAAGCCTTTCGTCTTTATAATGTTCACCAAAGTTATTGGTGCATACCTCTTTTTTTTGCTGTCTCAGCAGAAAGTTGTTCTCTAGGGCCTCTTCTTTCTCCTTTTGAAGAAGGAGGCGCCTATACTAAGCCGGGTTCTTATGATTGGGGCCTGATAATCAACCCCTTAGGGTGGATTTTGCACTTCGTTAATTCTATCTTATTGAATATCAGTATCTTGATGAATATCGATTCATTTTATGCAAGCTAAAAGTCCGAAAAAAAGTGAAGGTGCATTTCCAAGTAACTAATAATTAATGGATCTTAATAATAAATAAAAATAATCCTTACAATTTGAAAATAAAATTAAAATATTTTATAATTATATATAAATAATTATTAAGCAATCAGTGATTAAATGCTTGGAGATCTTAACGTTTCAAATGCTGCTCGCCCAACAGTTGAAGCAGAAGTCCAGAGGAAGGACGGGATTGGAAGCGATGTAGCTGCTATCGATCCGAGGGTAATTGCGGACGCGATTCCCTTTTCTGATGCTCAAAAAACAAGCCCTTTGGATCTTGTTTCAAGGGAGTTTTCCATTCGCATTCCCGAAGGATCGCACGGGCCTTTGTCTGGAAGGAGAAAGTCTTTGGGAGCAAGCGGGCCAAAGGCATTTTCAAGAGGGAAAATTTCTCGATCCTCTTCTGATTCATCGTTATCTTCTCCATCGCACTCCACAGGGAGTTCGCCTAGAAGTTCAACTTCATCTACACCTTCAGGATCATCTGCCCTATCTACTAGGTCGAATTCACCAGGCATTTCACACTCTTCCTCATCTTCTGAGTCGCTTGATGATGAGGCCTTCAAAAAGCAGCACAGGATTAACTTTATTGTATCGGTATTGCAAAGTTTCAAGATCGTTCATCGAGAAGATCTAATTAAAAATTTAGATAAGATCCTTGATAAAGTTTGTCAAAACGGCGAGATTTTTAAAACAAAGTATTCTCATGATGAATGTTATGAAATGTTTCAAGAGGCGCTCTCTTGTTACTGCCACCTAAATGCTTTCAATATATCGCCTAAGCGTGAGGATATCTTTAGCTTTAAGCGATTTCTAAGGGCATCGCGATTGCCCGGCCAGGAACCTTCACCCCCTGCTATGGACGATCTAACAAGGGTGACAAGAAGCTATGATCGCCTTCAAAGCTCCTATGCAAAATTGGAGAGGACGAGTGAAAACCTTTTACAGATCATGGATGGGCAAGAATTTTCAGTATGTTCCCATGTTGTCATTGGCCTTGGAGATACATCTACAACACTATGGCTTGAGAAATATTACGGATTTCATGGAGAAACCCAATTAGCTATATCTCAAGGCCGGATCTCGGATGTTTTACTTGTCGGCGGTGATTTTGGAAGCTGGAGACATGACTATACTCTGGCACAGCCCCATAATATTCTAGAGCGGATGTCTGCACCTGCAAATCCTTCCGATTTCATCTCCCAAGAATACTACCATTCAAACCCATATATGAATGCACGGCATGTATACCAGGCAAACATCGTGAACTTTGCAAAAACCGACGCTCCTGTGATATCCGGGACAAAAGTGGTTGCAATTGAAAAACAGGTAAACCACCTTGATGATTGGAAAAGTAAAGAACATCGCTATCGCCTTATCCTTCTCACACCGAAGGGTAGAAAAGTTGTCTACACGAGTGAAATTGATATTTCCACAGGGCTTGGCCCTGCCAGAAATGCCCTTGCAGGCAAAGTGATCAGCCAGTCCGATTTTGAAACTTTAAGCTCTTATGACCCGAAGAAACGGTTCACCCCGATCGTTGATGGAAACCAGTTCATGTTGACAGACTCCGAAGAAAAAAGCGGAAGGCCAAGGGTCATCGTCATTTATGGAGGTGGCGGAACGGCTGCTGCATGCTATAGAAAAGCATTTTTTGATACGGACACAAGAACAGAGCCGCGTCCTTTCATCGATCCAGATAAAAAGAACAATGTCCTTTGGATTGCTGCTAGGGACTTCTCTGCGGCCGGTAAAGGAAAGCTTGTGACAAAGGTCCTTACTTCTACAGAAGATCGGAACGAAAGGTTTTTAGGCGAACTGCAAGAAATTACTATTCATCCTGTTACTGGCAGGATGAAGTTGACCTTTTCATCTCCTGGCAATTCTTCTGAAGCTCTTCCCTTTATCTCTGAAGTAGAATGCGACCAGCTCGTCTATTCTCTTGGACAAGATAACATTGACTTAAAGAAGTTGTGCCAGGAATTCGATGATGAATTGGTCTTTGATATTGATGAAACAGGCATCCCTCTCAACATTCATACAAATGACAGCAGCGTCCAGCTCTTTGGTGCTGCCGCGATGGCGCTTCGAACGAAGGAATATTCAGAAGCTACATGGAAATGGCTCGATAAAGAAAATATCGGTCGCGATGTAGGCCCTGGTTCTATGCCTCCATCAAGAGCTCAGATCAGATGGTATCTTTCTAAGATGGGAAAACGAATTGAGTCGATCAACATCAATATGGACGATAGGCACCTTGTCCATGACTTTTTGGTCGCGGCGGGAGTTAGTCCTAAGAAAATCCCCGATATTATTGATGAAATTCTGAAGGTCCGCAAACACAGCACAGCTGGCTGCTCACGCGCCACACTAGAAGAGATTATGGATAAATATCATCTTCACAAACATGTTGAAATTCGCGGCCATGGACATCTTTTTATTAAGAAAATTATTACTGATCCGATTGAGAGATAATATTTCTTCCTAGATAACCTGGTCGAAGCATATTAATGGCCTTGGTGCTTTTCCTTTTTCTTTTGCTGCCTGAGCAAAAATTTTTTCTCTAGGGCTTCTTCTTTTTCTTTTTTGCCTAGCCGTTTTTTTTCTTTTTTGTTTTTCTCGATCTCCTCACGCATATAGTCTTGTGCGTGTGTGGAAGGCTTCGAGCTGGCTTTTACTTTTTCCATCTCGCGGCGGACCTTTCGCTGCACCCTTTTTGGGTTCATTCTTTTGATCACAAGTTTGAACTCCTGCGGCGGCCCAAATTTCAGCTCGTGGTAGTTTTGAAGGACAAATTCATAGATCTCTGGATCAGATGGTTCTTTCCCAAAGATTTTTCGGGCGAGAGAATACCCTTTTTTGTCCGTCCTCTCGAAAATTCCTGTCCAGAAAGAACCATCCAAAAGGATGGTAGCTTTTATTGTGAGCATATCACTTACTTATTTTTTCTTTTTTCTCCCTGTGAAAAGGAAAAAAGTTCCGAGGACGATAAGGACAATCCCGCCAATTTGAAGATTATCGGCAATCTGCTCATATTTTTCGATTTGTCCTTGCCCTTCTTCGATCTTTTTTTGGATAGAGCTAGTCGCTTCTTTGCCGATCGGCCTTGTAAAAGGAGTTAACCCAAACAGGCCATTCCCTTGATCGACCTTTTCCTGTGCGTGCGCGATTTTTTGTTTTCCCTCTTCAATCTGCTCTCTGATGTACATGGTGCCAAATATCATCGCAACCCCGATGAGTATTACCAAAATACTGATAATTCTTCTAAAGATCATAGGACTCCTCAAAATGTTTTTTTCTTAAAAGCTCAATATTGCAAAAACAAATTGATTGGTAAAGGATTTTAAAAAATTATTTAGGTACATGGATCTTCTCAAAACTAGGCCTTGTTTGAAATGTATCGTAGATGATTGTAAGCGAGATGATTTTTTTTGTATCAGGACAAAGCTCAAAGAGGTCGATGCATTCAAAGTTTGTCAAAGAACCATCTTTCATCGTCCAGCTATACACAAAGTGAGCGGCAGCGCTAAAAGCGTTATCTATATTTTGAAAGATGCTTTGTAAGGCGATCTTTGAGTTTTGGGTATCGGAAAAAAGCTCTGCATAGAAAGCATCTGCCTTCACTTTTCCATAAAGAGGGGAGTGGACGGTCGCATCTTTTGAAAAAAGAGAGGTGACCTCTTCAAGGCTCGCTCTTTCGAGGCCGTGGAAATATGCATGGATGATGTCAGCATTTTTCATATGTTTCCTTGTAAAAAAATTAAGAGGCCTCGCGCTGGATGAGAAGTGTTACAGGCCCGTCATTCAACAAAGACACTTTCATCTCCGCTCCAAAGACCCCCGTTTGGACAGGGACCCCGCCCTTCTTCACTTCTTCGATGAATGCTTCGTACAGTTCTTTAGCAACCTCTGGCCTTGCCGCCTCAGTGAAAGAAGGCCTGCGGCCATTCGCGCAGTCGCCATAAAGGGTAAACTGTGAGACTATGAGGGCTCCTCCCTTTTTGTCCAGGAGCGACTCGTTCAGCTTTCCTTCATTATCTTCAAAGATCCGCAAATTGATGAGCTTGCCAGCGAGCCATTTGCCCTCTTCTACCGTGTCCTTATGGGTAATCCCGACAAAGACAAGGACGCCGGGCCCAATTGACCCTGTTGTTTGTCCATTGGCGACAACGTTTGCATGAGCGACCCTTTGAACGAGAATTTTCATTGTCCTCCATCTTCAGCAAGAGCTTGCCGATTAAAAAAGAATTCTTTAAATAGTTTAAGAAAAAAACTCTTCACAATGAGAACCGCTATGATGAAAACACGTTCTAAAAACCCGCTCCTCTCTTTTTCCAGAAGGACCCTAGGGCCATTGTTCCTCATTTGCTTTTGTCCGCCTATTGCGATGATCATGTGGTATACATGCACGCATCTAGATGGTTCTCTCAAACAGTTCCTGCAAGTTTGCCTTGAAAGAGGTTTTTTCTCCACACTATACACAATTTGGCAGCCCTATTTCTTCGGGACAAAGGCCGCCTGGCAAATAATTGCGGCATTTGCAGCAGTCCAGCTTTTCTTCATGAAGGCTATGCCAGGAAAACCATTCCACGGACCGCTGACCCCAAAAGGGAACACTCCCGTCTACAAGGCCAACGGTGTTCCAAGTTTTATTGGAACGATCGCCCTTTTTTTCCTTTCTTCCTACGTCCTTAAATTATTTTCTCCGACGATCGTGTATGACAACTTCGGGGGCATCCTGGGCGCTTTGAATATCTTCAGTCTTTTTTTCTGCCTAATGCTCTATTTCAAAGGGCGTTTTGCCCCATCCTCGACAGATTGCGGCATCACAGGCAACCCGATTTTTGATTATTACTGGGGAACAGAGCTTTACCCCAGGATCCTTGGATGGGACCTCAAAATGTTCACCAACTGCAGGTTCGGGATGATGGGATGGTCTGTCATCATCCTCTCTTTCGCTGCAAAGCAGAGCGCCGTTTACGGGCTTAGCGACTCTATGCTTGTCGCACTATTGCTCCAACTGATCTACATCTTTAAGTTTTTCTATTGGGAAACCGGTTATTTAAGGTCTCTTGATATCATGCACGACAGGGCAGGATTTTATATTTGCTGGGGATGCCTTGTCTGGGTGCCCTCAGTCTATACTTCTCCCATCCTTTACCTTGTCAACCATCCCAACCATCTGGGAGCCGTCCTTGCAAGCTCAATACTCGCCCTTGGAGCGCTGTGCATCCTGATCAATTACCAGGCAGACAGGCAAAGGCAGAAGATGCGCGCAACAAACGGGAACTGCACCATATGGGGAAAACAAGCACGGTATACCGTTGCTACCTATATCACCGATGAGGGGATAGAGAAGAAAAACCTTCTGCTCGTATCGGGATGGTGGGGGATTTCAAGGCATTTTCATTATATCCCTGAAATCCTTGGAGCATTCTTTTGGACGGTCCCTGCTCTTTTTACCCATTTCGTTCCCTATTTTTACGTGATCTTTCTAACAGCCCTTCTGTTCGACAGGGCTCTACGGGATGATAAGAGGTGCGCGAAAAAATACGGAAATGATTGGGATAGGTACTGCAAAAACGTCCCTTACAAGATCATCCCTTTTGTGTATTAAGGCCTCAATCTACAGGGACAACAGCGGGGACAGGCCATGATTTTGGATCTTTGAGAAGATCGATCGCCTCTGGCTTGGGAAGATAGGAGCGTGGGATGAGATAAAAGGGGCCCGAAGGGCAGGGGAGCCAGTTGGACTCTTTGTCCTTTCCCGGACTGTCTTTCTGGATGTAAATGGTAAAAGAACCGTCTTTGTTCTTTTTTAGCTCAGGGGTATCGCTTCCAAGCATGTAGCGGTTGATGGGATTATTAATGGTGTAGTTGGTCTTTGCATCGTACATGGTGATCGACCAGAAGCCAGGCTCATAGTAGGGAATGCCTTCCTTGAAGTTCATGATGTATTTTTTTTTGCCCGTCAGCAGGTCTTTATCTTTATCGTGCAGATAGATCCAATAGACTGCTTCTTCAGGGATGTTCGCAGTAAGTCCGATCCGTGCGACAACAGCCCTTGTCCTATAGTCTGTTTTCGGATTCCCGATCGTCATGGGAGGGAAGCTCGCTCCTTGATAGGTTGTATCAAGGGGGAGGTGGCTGAGGACATTGCCGATCTTTTCTGCTGTGTGCTCCATTACCAGGGCGACAAGTTTTGGAACTTTTGTTCGATCCCAGGGTTTGCCAAGCTCAATACCAAGTGGTTTGAACATAGGGAGGAGGGCGGAGATCTGGTCATCGGGTGGGGGGTTCTCATTCATTGCCTCTACAAGGAGCTCCCAAAACTCAAGGGGGTCCTTGAAGCTGAGGGTACTGACAGAAAGATCTGGGTTTGAGGGATGCGGCGCAGGATAATTGTATTGGGGAGTTTCTGGTGATGGCTTTCCCGTATACTTTGCAATGCCTGTCGTTGTGATCGCATTTAGAATTGTTTTTGCGCCCTCTAAGTCGAGCTTGCCATCAACGTAGATATGGACCCTTGGCTGGAGCAAGACCCAGGGTGTTGGGCAATCGACCCTCTTCACTTCAGGAGGCAGGTCCCCTTCCCATCCAGGGCCTACCAAGGCATATTTTCCTTTTTTAAAATCTGAGGCCTTGCCTCCAAGATATGCAAAAGCATTCGTCCACATGTCCACAACTTGGACCATATAATAGCGGTTATGCGAGTCGGGGACCTCGACGATGATCGGCTCCTGATGTAGATCCATGAAGCCAAACCCGTATATGACGTTGACATTGGGCGTGACGTAATGCGCCTGTTTGGAAAGCTCCGGCGTCACAATATTCTCCATATGCCAGATGGTGTTGGGACTTCCTTTTGCATTGGGAGATAGAGAATCGCTATAGCGCAAAGCATACATGGTGACAAGGGGCGCTCCCCATGTAGCAGCTTGGAGCGCGAGGGAATAGGTCCATTCCTTCCATGGCTGTATTTCCGCAGGCGTAATGCCTTTTGGTAAAGAGAAGGCCGGCTCCACTTTCAATATCGAGAGAAAAAGAATGCAGCCCAATGTTTTTGAAAAAGTTCCTTTAGGCAGCAATTTTCTTGCAAGCATCGTCCAACCCTTCGGTTTTTTTCGTAAGCGTCCTAAAGATGCTTGTAACGACTTTTTCCCTTGCGATGCAAGGTTTTTTTGATGATGGTATCTAAACTTGACAATGAACTAGGTTTTGACTGAGCAGGTCATCTCCAAACAAAACTGGACGGCCCACTCAGAAAGCAAGTTCAGGTTATGGCGAACTAAGGGCTCCTTAATATGAGGGGACCACTCCTCTAGTGTGATCGTGTCGCTGATGACAAACAAAGAGAGCGCCTCGACATTTTTTTCCTGGCCGATCGCATAAAGGGTCGCAGATTCCATTTCTACGATATCGCACCCTAGTTCTTTCACCCTCACAATATCTTCAGGTGTTTCCCTGAATATTGCAGAAAAGCTCCACGCCACAGCATTATGGAAGGCTGGAAGGGAATGCGCTTTTGAAAAGGCGTCCCAACAAGAGGGCATATTGCTGCTTGGAAAAGAAAATCTTTCTCCCTTTAGGTAAAGGTGGGCGACCCCATCTTCAGCTAAAGCCTTGGAAGCAATGATGAAATCTCCGATCTGATGGGCGCTCATGAGGGACCCGGCTGTCCCGACAGCGATAAACCTTTTCGTCCCAAGAGCGACTAATTGCTCGAGCTTATTTGACAGGGCAGGAGCGCCTATGCCCCACCCTCCAAGGATGCCTACTTGAGGCTCATTTACAAGGTAGAGGTTCGAAAAGGACTCGGCGGCCGAAAAGTCTTGGTGCTTGCTGAGGAGATGGTCAAGCGTAGTTTTCTGGTAGCATACAAGGACTGTTTCTGGAACAGGAAATTCTTTAAAATGGCCATTTTTCCGCTTATAAGAAAGATATTTTTCCGCGGTGACGACCGGGGCAAGGGCTGAGTGGATGGGAAAAGAGGACATTGAAATCATCTCCCTAGTAGAAAAATGAGAATTTTCATAGATGTTCTAAAAAGGATAGACATTATAGCCGAGATGAATAAAAATCTTCAATTGAAGATTTTTTTCAAGACGAAATGGCATATCAATGAAAAATTTAAGTTTTGAGCACAATCTGAGGCCTTCTGTAAGCGAGAACAATGGGATCGGCCTCCTCTTGGACCAAGACCAAAAGATCTATAGCGTAGGAATCTCCACAGGAGGGGCTGCCGAGATCCGCATGGCCCTTGCAAACAGCTCCCGCAAGATTATTGCGACAACGATCGATCCTGCAGGCGCTGCTTTTGCAAAACAAAAAATTGAAGAGGAGAGGCTCTCCCTGAGAATTGAGGTCAAGGTTGAGGACGTGGCAAGGCCTCTTTCCTATCCTGATGGTTTTTTTGACTTCGTCTATGCAAGGCTCGTCCTTCATTACCTGCCAATGAACGAGCTAGATCCTGCCCTTAAAGAACTTCACCGAGTGCTCCGAAAGGACGGCAAGATCTTTGTGGTCGTAAGGTCGTCCAGGTGCGCAGAAGTCTATGACAAAGAGGCTACGTTCGATCCCATCTCCCGAATGACGACATATGTTTCCGAAGGACATTCCTACAAAAGATATTTCCATACCGAAGAGTCCATCCAATCCCACCTGGAATCTTCCGGGTTTCGCATCAATTATATTAAGACCTACGAGGAGCGGCTTTGTGTCGACTTTCAAAGGACACAGCTTTCCAGACAGGTCGATACCCTCATCGAGGTTTTTGCCGTAAGAAAAGACTAGCTTCTCTGTTTGGCCTTTATTTTCAGCCTGACAAAAATGGAAAAGGCAAGCAGGGCTGCGGCAAAAGCAATATTGAAATCGATTGCCCCATGGTAGGCTGTAAGAAAAGAGCCCTTTTCTTCAATCGCATAAAAGATCGCCGTGCTGATCGCCAAAATGATCGCTGCTGAAATGTTCCATATCGTAGCGATAGTCCCAAGGGCCTGGCCGATTTTTTGAGAAGGGACAGTCTGATTGACAGCAGTGATCATCGCCGAGTTGCTAAGTCCCCAGTTAATGCCCAAAAGGAAAAAGGGGAGGACAAGGAACAAAAGAGGCGTGTACATTCCAATGGACCTGTGCAAGCAAGCTGCAAGAAAGGCAGCTACCACAGAGTAGAACAAAAGATTTGCAACCCCAAACCACTTCACCGACTTTTCAAAAACAAACGAGATGATCGCCTGCGCAGCAGGGATAATGGCGATAAGGACCCCGATCATAAAAGGAGATAGATCCCTCAAGAAACGTAGGTAGAGGGGATCGAAAAACATATAGACCGAAGAGCTCACTCCTGCGAGGGCGCAGCTGAGCGCTGCGAGCACAAGGAGTTTATCTTTAAAGAGGGGAAGGTCTAAAAGAGGGCTTTTGCGGGTATTGTCGACTGCGATAAGAAAGATAAGGCCGAGTGTTCCCATAGCAAGGAGGGCCCATGCAATAATTGATCTCCAATTTTCTTGCGCCCCGCCGATGATCCCATACATCAAACAGCCCAATCCAAAAATAAGGAGGACAAGCCCTTTCCAATCGATCTTTATGGAAGAGCTTTCAGATGAAACGCTTTTCATGCTGAGCAGGCAGATGGCAAGACCGATCGCTATAATTGGGATGTTGATCCAAAAGACCCATCTCCAATCAAGGAGGTCGACTAAGATCCCTCCAAGAAAAGGGCCGATCATCAGGCCAAACCCTGTGACACCCCCATAAATGCTGATGGCCCTGATCCGCATTTTTTGAGCAAATACATCAGACAGAAGCGCCGCTGAAGTGATGAACACAATCGAGGCGCCAAGCGCTTGGAGTCCCCGAAAGAATATCAACGTCTCTACGCTTTTACTGGCGCCTGCTCCATAAGCTGAGATCCAAAAGATGACCACTCCGAAGTAGAACACTCTTTTTTTTCCAAAGAGGTCCGCAAATTTCCCAATAGCGATCATCGTCATGGCGAGGATAATGGAAAAGATGTTTGCCACCCATTGCAGCTGCAGGATATCCGTATGCAAAGCAACTTGTATAAAGGGAAGGGCTGTATTGACGATCGTTGCATCAAGAAAAGCAGTAAAAGCAAGGAGGCAAACCCCAAAGAGCGCCACCCAGTTGGACCCTGACTTTTTTGTCATTAGCCTTCCATGAAAAAAAATTTTATCATACTTGCCATGTATTTTTTTTCTATCAGAATTCATTGTGATTTTTGGTCCACTTCGTTCTATACTTGAATTTTCTCATTTTTTCCCCATGGTTATTGAAAATGCATCTCCGTCATTTCGCGATCGCTATCCTTGTCGTCATGGTGTGGGGGTTCAACTTTGTTGTCATCCGCGCGGCATTGGATGAGATCTCTCCTCTCCTCCTTAGTTTTTCTCGATTTTTTTTCACGAGCCTGCCGCTTGTGTTCTTTATCAAGAAGCCCGGTGCGCCAATAAAGAAATTGATGACCTACGGCCTGATCATGTTTGCGCTGCAATTCACCCTTCTGTTCATGGGGATGTATGCCGGGGTTTCGCCTGGGCTTGCCTCGCTCCTGCTCCAGATGCAGGTTTTTTTCACCATGATCTTTGCTGCCATTTTCCTTCGAGAAAAGGTGACGCAGTGGCATGTAGTCGGGGCGCTCGTGTCTTTCACCGGGATAGGGATTGTGGGCTATCACTTATGCAGGAGCATTACCGTTGCTGGTTTTTTAATGATCCTTAGCGCAGCGGCCTGCTGGGGGATCGGGAACACGCTCTCCAAAAAAATGAAAAAGGTGAACATGCTCGCCCTTGTCGTCTGGGGAAGTTTATTTGCCTGGCCCCCGTTATTGGGAGTATGCCTTGTTATGGAAGGGCCTCGCGAAGTATTTCAGAGCTTGTTCAATATGCGTTTTGCCGGCTTTGGCTCGGTAATGTTTATTACCTATTTGTCGACGGTTTTTGGGTTCGGGGTGTGGAACTGGCTCC
>JASHWM010000152.1 GCA_030044075.1 Candidatus Rhabdochlamydia sp.
TCCAGGAAATCCTGCAAAAGAAGGTCAACCTGCAGAAGGCCGAGGATAGTTTTATCGAAACAGTGACTAAAATTTTGCAAAGAAAATGGATGGAGAAGCGCGAAGAGATAAAAATCAAAATGTACAGCGGCCAATATTCTGATGAGCAGGCCTTGGAGCTTGCGAAAGAATTTGACGACCTGAGAAAAAATCCCCCAAAAATTATTTATCCATGAACATCGTTTTTTTTGATGCGTCCTGCCCTTTTTGTTTGAGGATGGTCCTATTTCTCCAGAAAAAGGACCGCAAAGAACGCCTTTATTACGCTCCCCTAGGAGGACAAACAGCAAAGGAATACAAGGTCCTAGGCAAAGAGAGCATTGCTTTTGTCGATGAACAAAAGAGGATTTACAGAAGGTCGGACGCGCTTAAGCAAATTTTTACGATCATTGAAAGGCCTGTTTTAAGGTTTCTTGTTTCATTGCCCGGATCAGATTTTTTTTATCGCATAGTTGCAAAAACAAGAAGATATTTTTCGATGAAGCCTCCTACTCTGAAAAAAGACCAAAATAGGTTCCTACCTTGAAAATAGGAGGGATTTCTTTTCCAAGATGAACCAAGGAGCACGATTTAAGAAAAAATTGAATTGATAACAATTAGGCTTTTCTTCAAAAAAGAGAATAGGGTCTTGGAAAAAGGAGCGCATGAAAAAGCGAAAGACGAAGACTTTTTACAGTGTTGTCTTATTTCTCATTTCGATCGGGTATGACAAAGTATCAGCGCAGCCGCAAGGGATGCAAGTTGTTTCAGGAAGTGCAACTGCAGCCGACCTTTCCTCATTGCATCGGCAAATTGAGGTAAGCGACAGGACGATCATTTCCTGGGAGAGCTTTTCCATTGGCGCCAGTGAGACCACAACATTTGTCCAGCCTTCTTCCTCTTCAGTTGTGTTAAATAGGGTCATGGGAGGAGTGAGCAGCGAGCTTCTAGGATCTCTTAATTCAAATGGACAAGTTTTTTTGATCAATCCAAGCGGGATCATCATCGGGGAGGACGCCTGCTTCCAGGTCGGGAGCCTGATTGCATCCACATTAGACATCCTGGACGATGCATTCTTGCAAGGCAAAGACATTGTTTTTTCTGGCGACTCAAAAGCAAGTGTTGTCAATTTAGGGACCATCCGCGCTCCTGACGGAGAGGTCCTTCTCTTGGGCCGGTTTGTGGACAACCAGGGAATCATCGATGCTAAAGAAGCCCATCTTGGCGCAGGAAGCGAAATCTACCTAAAGATGGAAGGAAGCGACCGGATTTTCATACGTCCCAATACACCTTTCTCGGGCAGCAATGGAGTAAAGAACAGCGGGACGATCAAAGCTTTGGAAGCCTCTTTGCAAGCGGATGGCAATGCATATCGCTATGCGATCCAAGATAGCGGCGTACTGGAAGCTGAGGCCCTAAAGGAATCTGGCGGCAGGATCTACCTTGTTGCAGAAAAAGGGAGGATCGACCTTTCAGGGTCGTATAAAGCAGGTCTCATTACAGCAAAAGCTGAAAAAGTATTTCTCATTGATGAAGCGTCAATGGATGCCTCCTCTTTAGAGGAGGGAGGGACGATTGGGATCGAAGCAAACCGCATCTATGTTGCAAAAGACGTCCGTTTGAGCGCTGATGGGAAGGCAGGGGGAGATATTTCCCTTAAGGCAAACAGCGCAAATGTCTGCTATGGGGAGATTTCTGCAAAAGGCGAGCAAGGAGGCACTATCGAGCTGACCAGCTGGGGCTTCTTCGATGTGCGCGGCGATGTCGATGCCTCTTCAGAAAGCAGCAATGGGAATGTGAGCTTTTTGTGCAAAGACTTTTTAGTATCAAGCGACAGCTCTCTGGAAGTTCGCATGGGGAGCGACATCGAAATTCCGAAATGGATTGGCTATTCTGGAAGATTTTCTCCCGTTTTTTTGCAAAAAATTTTGGAGGGCAACCACGTCACAATCGTTTCTCCTGAGGGCACCATATCCATCCAAGAAGATCTTTCATGGGATGCGTCTATGCAGGGCTTTCTTCCGTCTATCCTTTATCTGGAGGCAAATCAGATCCTGATCGGTGTGGAAGGAAGCCGCCAGGCCAACCTGACCTCGCAAGATCCTGGCCATACTGGAAATGCGATCGTTTTAGAAGCCGAGACGATCCAGCTTGGTGTCCAGGACCGGATGAAACCATCGAGCCTTCAGGCCAAGAGCGGTGATATCGCAATCGTGACAAACAGCCTTATATTACAAGGCGGGCAGAACAATAACCGTGTTTTTGCAGATAGCTCAGCGAAAATACAAGCGGGCGAAGGGAAGATTTCGATCGATGCCAGGGGCGGCAAAGATCTGGCCATTGTCCTTCAGGGCGGGATAGGAAAACAATCTTCTTCTGAGATCTCTACTATCTATGGAGATATCCTCATCAACTCATTGCAACATGCACAGGAAGCTTCACTTTCCATGGCAGGCGGGTCCGGGGAGAATTCCCATGCTTTGATCGCGAGCCTTGAAGCAGGCTCCCTTAGTGTTTCCCTGCCCGAGTCTTCCCCAGTCCAGTTAAAAGGAGGAAGTGGGACAAGATCAAGTTTTGCGATGTTCAGTGCAGGACAGAAGGATGGTAAGGGAGATGTATCGATCACAGGGGGTCTGGTCGAGCTTGTCGGAGGCAGCGGCGATCTGGCAGGAGACGTCAGGGCCGCAATCCATGCCAGGGGATCGATAGACATCAGCGCGCAAGAGATTTTGATGACCGGAGGAAATGCCTTAGGTATTGACAGCGACAGCAGGGCTGCATTGCAGACGTATGAAAAAGGAAAAATGAATCTTTCCCTGAACAATTTAGCCCTGAACGGCGGCAGCGGGGATGTTTCTTCAGCAGTCATTGAAACAGTAGAAGGAGGAAGTATTTCTCTTCTGTCTTCAAGGGCTGGAAATTTTTCTATGACAGGCGGGTCCGGGGAAGAATCTTTTGTTGGTCTGCTGACAAGCGAAGGCAATATCACAGTGTCGTTCCCTGAAGGATCTAGCTGGAATTTCCAGGGAGGGTCAAGTTCTGGCGATTCATCAGTGAAAATCCATTCCGCTCATGGGAACCTGTCATTGAAGGGAGGGGATGTTCTTTTGCAAGGTGGCCAAGGGGAAGGGGAGTGCACTGTAGAAATCAACACCGAGAAAGGGAACATCTTTGTCTCAACAGAAGGATCGGTCAATTTGTTTGCTGGAGACCCCTCTTTGGCGTCCACAGCAATCTATACTTCTTCAGGAGAGGTCTTTATCGATAGCAGAGGGGACATCGTCCTCAAAGCTACAGAAGAGTCGTCCAGTTTGTTTGTCAGCAACGGCAAGCACAACATCAATACCTCAGGGAGCCTTGTCCTGGAGGCCCCTGGAAAACAGAGGGCCTATATCCTTAACCTCAGCGATGAGGAAAATGAGGGAAGGCTGTCTGTGCGCGCCAAATGTAATATCAGTTTGCTGGGGAACTCCCTCTTGCAAAACCAGGCAGACAACCTGCTCGTGATCTCAGGAGAAAACCTTGAGATGAAGGAAGGCCGCATCGAAAACCTTGGAAAAGGCGACCTAACCCTTGTCGTCGATCATCAATTCATGACAACAAATGTTGCAAAAGGCGGGCTGCTATTAGACAAAAATAGCGCCATAGAAGGGCGTGGGAATGTGAGGATCTTTACTTCCGAGCGATCGCTCAATTCTATTAAAGAGGTGATCAATGGAGTCTATTTTGTGCCCCATAGAAAATACTTGAATTCGAGCCAGGAAAAATGGGGTGTTGCATATCCGGATGACTATTTTGGAGACGAAGGTTTTATGATGTTCTATCGGGAAAATGGCCCTTGCGAGGTCAATGAGGCATCTGTCCTTTATCTAGCTGCCGTCCTCAACGACCAGATGTACTACCAGCTTTTTTGCTCCTATGACGAAAACCGCGACCTCGTCCTTTGGTTTAATACCAAATATCAGGAAGGAGTAAAACAGGGATATTCGATCAAGCGGCTAAGAATGTTTGACTGGAAAGAGCAGCTTCTTCCGGTCGGCATCCCATGATGAGGATTTTATTTAGATTCTAATTTTGATGACTTCAATTTTGGTTTTTTTCTTCTAGCAGAAACAGAAGAGGTCTTCCTTTGTTTTTTCTTAGTTTTGATAGCAGTTTTTAATTGTTTTTTCTTGGGTTTGGTAATAGATTTCCCTATTTTATAGAGGTTATCAGGACAGAGGTCGACCCCATTGGGCCATACAATAGTTATTCCGTCACATTTGACCTTTTTGAAATACTCAACATCTCTTAAAAGTAAAAGAGATCCTTTAGCACGATTAATTGTGTCTATAAGATCGACCTCTTTCATCGAACCATCATCGAATTGAACAATTAGCTTGTAATCTTTAAGGTGCTTAACTTTTTTTATTATGTGCGACATGGTTACTTTTTTAATGGGTTAATGTTTTTAGAATCCTTTCCATTCATTAAAGCATCCCAATTTGACATTTTTACCTATCACACATAGCATATTAGAAACGAGAAATATATGGGATCGTAAAGAATTTTTTAATATCACTTATTAAGATATGCGCTTTCTTGGCTGGGAAAGCTTCTCCTCTCTTAAATCTTGTTGATCAAAATAAAGGTGATTCTTATGGACGGGTCGCCATTGGTGTAAAATCTCCAATTTTTTTCTGTACAAAATACCAGGAAGGAGTGAAAGAGGGCATTTTCCAGATAAGTGTGTGGAATGATATTGACCTTGTCCCCTATAGAAAACTTCTCATTTTGAAAACAGGTTTATTTCTTTGAGAAGGATTAGAGAAGGCGAGCTGCTTTCCTATACTTACGCAGTCTCCAGTAGTTTTAATTTTTGGGGTCTAACCATTCTTTTACCATGATAAACAGCAAAGGTTGCTGCTACAGACCCAAGGGCTATCATATATCGGTAAGAAAAAGGTTCTTCTTTTTCTTCTGAATAATTATGTGCTACATAGGTAGCGCCAGCACCTGTTAAGATGAGAGCTGCTGTTGGCAAGACTACTTCGAGTGCTACATTTTTAGTTGCAACTTTTAAGAAAGACACACAATCCTGAAGGATCGCTGCAGCCACCCCAGCGCTCTTTGAAGGAAGATCTCCTTGAGTTGTGAGTCCAACAGAACCTAAGACAATAGAAGCAAATCCTGTGAATTTCCCTAATTGAATAGCCCCATCTTCCATTTTTTCCATTGGAGTCTTTGCTACCTCCGCATTAGCATCCTTCTGCTTCTTTTTATCTGCTTTTACTTGGATTTTTACATTCTCTTTTACAAGCCTTGAAAAGGTGTCAAACGCTGGCAGAATAAGCAAAGGCGTAAGAAAAGAAATTTGGGAAGGTGTAAGCCAATTTTGAGAGATCGCGCTGATATTTAGAGTCCCTGACGCAAGTAGAGAAAAGACCATGCCGGCAATCGCTATTCTTTGTGTAGTTCTATTCTCTAAATTCGCAATGCTCTTTCCAACCTCATCCATTACCCTCCGCATCTGTACTTTATAAAAGATTCCGCAGGCTGCGTTCAAGATAGGGTCGAGTTTGGCTACAGTGAATGCATAGGCTGGCAGACCTTGGACCATGGAACTGATCAGGTTTGCCTGCAATTTTGTAAGGGTGATCCCATTTTTTTGAAATAAACCCCTAATGGTCTCATCTAATTTTAGATTTTTTATTTCAACCTTTAGAACCCCAAGAGCTGGATAGATCCAAGGAATGCTGTTTGCCACTTTATAGGCAAGTCCCTGCTTCTCCTCTTCATTAAAGCCATAGTTCAGGATCACTGTAGCAATAAATAAAGCGGCTGCAGCGGATCTTGCAAACGTTTTGTTATTCGGTGTTCTTTGCACATAAGTGTAATAGGTTTTTGAAATGTCGATCACCCCACCGGCAAGGCCAACTGGGAGTGTATTATCTGCATCTTTATAGAAAAAAAGAGAAGAGCCGACCATTGCGCCTACGCTAGAAGCAAAAGCTAAGTGATTGATCTTCTCAAGAGGGCCGCGCATTTCTTTTTCCTCTTCACCATCGGAATCATCATCTTCCTTCCAATATTCGAATCGTCTAGAAAGGGGGATTTCTGATTTTGATCCAGTTTGCAGAAAACCAATGCTGCTGTCCCCTTTTGCTTCCTTTTTTTTCTCTTTGTCTTTCTTTTTCGCCTTGGGGTCAGCAGCTTGTTGCACCTCTTGCCGCTCTTTCGTGTCATCAACTGTGACCAATAGATGAATTTCTCGTATTGAATTGATATCTCCAACTGCAGACATAGCTTAATAACCTTAATTATAATAAAATTTAATATAAATATATATTAAACGTGAGTTTAAATCAATTAGCTTAAAAATCTTTAAAAAATAGTATAAATAATTGTAAAAAACTTTAGTTTTTCAGAGGCCCTCCATTTCTGATGTCAGGTTCTAATGAAAGATTTGCACTTTCTTGAAAAGCTGGGAAAGCTTCTGCTCTCTTAAATCTTGTTTGTTAAAATATAGGTAATTCTTATGGACGGGTCGCCATTGGTATAAAATCCCCAATTTTTTTCTGTAGAGTGAAGGACAAGCGGATGGCTTTTGATATGATGATAAAACCTTTCCACTTTTGCATTATTTGCTCGGAAATCCAATTTTAGTTTTCTGATTTGCAGGTCTTTTAAGCGGTGCAAAAGATCGGACATCACCTGGCTCCCAATCCCTTTATTTTGCATCGAAAGGTCTATGCAGAGCATGGAGAGGTAGTAAATGTCTTTTTTACCGGGTTTGTTTTGTTGAAGTTCGATGTA
>JASHWM010000153.1 GCA_030044075.1 Candidatus Rhabdochlamydia sp.
AAAAACCCCCCGCAAAATCCATGCCGTCCGTCCGATGAAAGATGGTGTGATCGCAGATTTTGAGATTGCTGAAGGGATGCTCAAAGCCCTCATAAAAAAAGTTTCGCCAGCCCGTTCTGTATTCCGTCCGAAAATTTTAATTGCTGTGCCATCAGGGATTACTGGCGTAGAAAAAAGGGCCGTCGAAGACTCAGCCCTAAGGGCAGGCGCTCAGGAAGTGATCCTGATCGAAGAGCCGATGGCCGCTGCAATAGGTGTCGACCTCCCGGTCCATGAACCTGCTGCAAACATGATCATCGATATTGGCGGAGGAACAACAGAGATCGCTATCATCTCCCTTGGGGGGATCGTGGAGTCCCGCTCTTTGCGCATAGCTGGCGATGAGTTCGACGATTGCATCGTCAACTATATGCGCCGCACGTACAACCTGATGATCGGGCCGAGGACAGCGGAAGAGATCAAGATGAGCATTGGTTCGGCATATCCTCTCGGCGACCATGAGCTTGAAATGGAAGTAAGGGGAAGGGACCAGGTCGCAGGCCTCCCGATCACAAAAAGGATCAACTCGGTGGAGATCAGGGAATGCCTTGCGGAACCTATCCAGCAGATTATCGAGAATGTCAAATTGACCCTTGAGAAATGCCCTCCCGAACTTGCTGCCGACCTTGTGGAAAGGGGAATGGTGCTTGCGGGCGGAGGCGCCCTTATCCGAGGACTTGATAAAGCTTTGATCAAGGAGACAGGCCTTCCCGTTATCGTCGCTCCCAACCCTTTGCTCGCTGTTTGCCTGGGCACAGGAAAAGCGCTGGAATACCTTGATAAGTTCAAAAAGCGTAAATCCCTCATATGATCCCGTCCAAGCTCGACCGGTGGATCAGCGAGATTCAAGAACTTTGCAAGCCTCTAAGAGTTCATATCTGCGACGGGTCGAAAGAGGAATACCGCATGCTCTGCAAAGAGCTTGTCGATGCAGGGGTCTTCTTTCCTCTAAACCCTGAAAAAAAACCAAACAGTTTCTGGTGCCATTCCCATCCTGATGATGTGGCAAGAGTGGAAGAGTCGACATTTATCTGCTCAGAAAAAGAGGAAGACGCCGGTCCGACCAATAATTGGAAGGACCCAAAAGAGATGAAGGCCCTTTTGCAGAGCCTTTTTTCAGGCTGTATGCAAGGGAGGGTGATGTATGTGATCCCCTTTTCCATGGGGCCGATCGGTTCCTTCCTTTCCCATGCAGGTGTGGAGATCACCGATTCTCCTTATGTTGCCTGCAGTATGCATATCATGACAAGGGTTGGCAAAAAGGCCTTTGAATCGGCTTCTGAAAGTGGTTTTATCCCATGTGTGCACTCAGTGGGAATGCCGCTTGGCCCAGGACAAAAAGATACCAGCTGGCCCTGCAATCTGAAAAATCGCTACATCGTCCACTTTCCTGAAGAAAAAAGCGTTTGGTCATTTGGGAGCGGTTATGGCGGGAACGCGCTGCTAGCAAAGAAATCTTTTGCGCTCCGCATCGCATCGGTCATGGCAAGACAGGATGGCTGGCTTGCAGAGCACATGCTCATTATGGGACTTAAAAATCCTAAAGGAAAAAAGATCTATGTCGCAGCTGCATTTCCCAGCATGTGCGGCAAGACGAACTTGGCCATGCTGAAACCGTCGCTACCTGGATGGGAAGTGACGTGCGTTGGCGATGATATTGCCTGGATGAAATGGAAAAATGACGGCAGGCTATATGCTGTGAACCCGGAAAATGGGTTCTTTGGAGTGGCGCCTGGCACGTCATGGAAGACAAACCCTGTCGCGATGGAAATCTTATCGCACGATACTATTTTCACAAATGTTGCCCTGACAAAGGACAAAGACGTCTGGTGGGAAGGTTTATCAAAGAGCCCTCCAAGCGGCCTAACCTCCTGGCTTGACAAGCCCTGGGATCCTTCTTCCAAAGAAAAGGCTTCCCACCCCAACGCAAGGTTTACATCGCCTATTGAGAATTGCCATATCTGTGACGAGGCGCACGATGATCCAAATGGGGTGCCGATCTCGGCTATCTTGTTTGGAGGGCGCAGAGCTTCGGTAGTGCCGCTTGTGTATGAGTCTTTTTCCTGGCAGCATGGGATTTTCGTTGGCGCCACCGTGGCTTCGGAGACGACAGCTGCGGCAAAAGGTTCCGTCGGCACATTGCGCTACGATCCCTTTGCCATGCGGCCCTTCTGCGGATATAATATGGGGAAATACTTTGAGCACTGGCTTGCAATGGGCAAGGGACGACCAAAAGAAAATCTGCCGAAAATTTTTCATGTGAACTGGTTCCGAAAGTCCAAAAATGGAGAATTCCTCTGGCCAGGATATCGGGAAAATATCCGTGTCCTTGAGTGGATCTTCGATCGGGTTGAAGAAAAAGAACCTGCAGAGACCTCTCCGATCGGCTACCTTCCAAAATCTCTTAACCTCCAGGGACTTTCTATGACAGAGGAAGAAATCGGGGAACTTATGAAGGTAGACAGGAGCGAGTGGCTAGAGGAAATCCCTCTATTGCAGGAGCACCTGGCAAAATTTGGAGGGGACCTCCCAAAAGAAATTCTCCAGGAGCTTACAGCTCTTACAACAAGGCTTGGGCCTTAAAAAAACTACGTTACCTGGACCACAAGAACTGTCACGTTGTCAGTAGAGCCGTTATCGACGATGGCTTTATGTACGAGTGAGATTGAAAGAGCTTCTGGGCCATGATGGGCTTCTGTTGC
>JASHWM010000002.1 GCA_030044075.1 Candidatus Rhabdochlamydia sp.
ATCAACAATCGCAGTTTTGCCGTCACCGACGTGATGCTGTTTTACCCAATATACATTAAATTTGTGGATGACTTCTAATGCTTCTTCTTCTGTTAAGAATTGTTCAACTGGACCATCTTGGCCTTGGATAAAATAGCCCATTCTTCTTTGTGCTTTGACCATACCCAGAAGGTGCTCGGCAACTGCCTGCGGGTCCGCGTCCATATCCTCTTTTACGCGGTAGTGATTGTGGTTTAAAAGCGCTTCTGATTCCTTTGTATGCATTTTTAAAACGTGGAGAGCATTTGTGCCTCTCCAGTATTTCTCGCAGTGGTCTCTTACAGCCAAATGTCCGATTCCAGCAGAGAGGTAGAGTTTATCCCTATCCGACTGCTTTGTTTTGTCCATTGGAGAGACCAGGTACCAGGTGATAGTCCCTTTTTTAATCTGAAGACGGATGGGCACTTCAATGAGTTCATCTGATTCGAAAAGTTGGTACACTTTATCGCCTGTGAGCGAGAATAGATCTCCTTCTTCTTCCATTCGGCTCTTTTCTGCCTCATAGAGCCCAGCCATGTTCTTGTCATATAGCTCTTGGAGTCTGGCTGCTTTTGCATTGGCCTCAGCTCCTTCCATTCTCCAGGTGGCCATGGTTTGGGTTCTTTTTAAAGTTACTTCAAAAGGCATAATCTCTCTATCTATTTGTTACGTATTAATAATGTGTTAATTTATTATTAATATTATAACATATATTACTAAATTAATTATAAATAATTTTTTAATTAACTTATACTTATTGAGTAAAAAGCGATGAGTGGATTTTCTTTGAATTCTTTGCCTTTATCAAAAGCATCAAATCTATAAGTTTTATAATCAAATACTTATGATAGACTTCTAATTGTAAAGTTCACTTTTGTGAAAAGAAAAGAGGAATAATTTTATCTGTATTGCTTTTCTATCATGTAATTGCCTTATATCCAAATGTTTATATCTTTATATAGATTTTTGTCCATATTTATGGATATAATTACCCTTATATAATAGCCATTGGAATGGACGTGAAAAGGCTCATTGAAAAAGAATTAGAAGATTGGAGGCACGCTCCGCAACGTTATCCTTTGCTTCTTCGAGGAGCAAGACAGGTTGGAAAGACTTATATCGTGGAGAAGCTAGGAAAACAATTCGAGTCTTTTGAAATGGTAAACTTTGAAGCTCAGCCAGAAGCTATAGCATGTTTTAGCACGTTCAATCCGCAAGAGATCGTCCAAAGGTTGGAGCTTTTAACAAAACGACCTATTCGCCCTGGGCAAACCCTTTTGTTTCTTGATGAAATTCAGTCTTGCCCTGAAGCGATTGCGGCACTGCGTTACTTCAAAGAGAAAATGCCCGAGCTGCATGTAATCGGTGCAGGTTCTCTTCTTGAGTTTGCACTTGTGGAGGGGAAATTTTCATTTCCTGTTGGTAGAGTGCAGTTTATCTACCTGAATCCTCTTTCCTTCAAGGAATTTGCTTTTGCTCTTGGCGAAGGAGATGCCATTGCTTTGCTGGACCAATGTACCCTAAAAGATCCTTTATCTGAAGAAGTTCATAAAAGTTTGATTCAGAAAGTAAAAGAATATTTTCTTGTTGGTGGAATGCCCGCGGTCGTAAAAGAATTTCAAGGAAAGCGCTCTTTTCTTCATCTCAGCCGTATTCAAGATCTTCTTCTTTCCACTTACCGTGCTGATTTCAGTAAATATGCGACAGAAGCCGAAAAAAAATATTTAAGAAAGCTTTTTGAAGGCATTCCATACCAAATCGGACAGCATTTTAAATATTCCGAGATCGACCCTCATATTAAATCTCGAGAACTCAAAGCTGCGCTTGATCGGCTTGAAATGGCGGGGCTTGTCCATCCAATCTTTGCAACTGCTGCAAGCGGCATTCCTTTAGCAATGCAGATTAATTTAAAAAAGTTCAAACCACTGTTTCTTGATATTGGGCTCGTACAGCGGGCTCTACAAGTTGATCCAGAGTTGATCATATCGAATGATCTTATCCAAATCCATAGAGGTGCCTTGGCTGAGCAATTCGTTGGCCAGGAACTCCTGACAAACGTTGATTGTTTCCGCGAAGAAAAATTATTTTTTTGGGAAAGAGAAAAACGATCAAGTTCAGCTGAAGTTGACTATGTTATTTCTGTGAAACAACATATTCTACCCGTTGAAGTCAAAGCTGGAACGCAAGGACATCTTAAGTCACTGATTCAGTTCATGAATGAGAAAAAATCACCTCTTGGAATACGCATTTCTCAACAGCCCCTTTCATATAAAGATCATATTCTTTCTGTTCCTTTCTATATGATTCAGCAAATCCCAAGGCTTGTAAAGAGTCTTCTTGAGTCCTAGAATGAATGAAGGTTTTTCAGAATAAGAGGGGTTGCCCAGCTGATGATCATGCTTGCACCGGCCCTTTTAATGCTCAATAGACTTTCAAAGAAAACCTTTTTCCCATCTAAAAATCCCTTCTCTTCTGCGGCCATCACCATGGCGTACTCGCCAGTGACGTGAAAGGCGCAGACGGGCAGGTGGGTCTTCTCTTTGATTTTTGCGATGATGTCCAGATAAAAAAGGGCCGGTTTCACCATGAGGATGTCCGCGCCTTCTTCCTCATCGAGCATCGCTTCCAAAAGAGCCTCCTCGCTATTTGCGGGGTTGAGCTGATAATTTTTTTTATCCCCTATTTTTAGGATAGAACCGACAGCTTCCCGATAAGGGGCATAGAGCGAAGACGCATATTTTGCAGTATATGAAAGGATCGAGACATGTTGGTATCCTGAGAGATCGAGCGCCCTTCGGATTGCTTGTACCCTTCCGTCCATCATATCGCTTGGTGCGACCATGTCGGCCCCGCAGCTTGCATAAAGAAGGGACATGTCGGAGAGGATGCGGACAGTTTCATCATTTTTGACATTGCCATCTTCTCCCAAAAGACCATCATGGCCATGAGATGTGTATGGGTCCAGCGCGATGTCGCCGACGACGCAGAGGTCCGGGAACTCCCTTTTGATGGCTTTGATCGCATTTGGGATTAAAGAATCTTCTTGAAGGGCGTAGCTTCCCTCATTGTCCTTTTTTTCTTTGGGGATCCAGGGAAATAGCGCAACAGCCTGAAGGCCTCGGCTGCATAAAGGACCGATTTGCCGAAGGAGGTTGTCGATGCTAAGCCGATAGATGCCAGGCAGGGAAGAGATCGTTTGCTGCGTATTTTCCCCGTCGACCACAAAAAAAGGAGCGATCAGGTCGGAGGCAAGGAGATGGTTTTCCTGGACAAGGGCCCTGATGGCATCCGTTCTTCTATTTCTTCTTGGCCGTCTTAGCAAAAGAGATTCATTTTCTATTAGGAGCATAAAAACCTTTTTAAGGAAAAGTTACCACAGTGAAAGATAATGCTGCCTCAATTTTCTCTTGAACCTTCTCTTCAGATGTGAGAATCTTTGAGTATCATTTCTATATATTTCGAGGTCATGAATGGTCCAGAACTACGAAGAATTTTCCGAAACGCAGCTTAAGATTCTCGATCGCTATGTAACCAATACTGACAGTAATATCTTTGTCCTTCGCAACCTGCCGGAAGTGATCAAGGGAGCTTTGTTTTCTAGATATTCAAGATCAAGCCTGGGTCTTCGATCGCTCCTTTTAAAAGAATTTATCCTCAACGAGGAAACAGCGTTCTCTGCAATTGTGGGCCATTCGTCGGAAGATTCCCATGTGGTGGAGGACCAGCTTGTCGCAATTCAAAAAGCGCAGAACTTTTTTGACCGTATTTTGGACGGTTATGGCGACGACTCGATCGGTGAGCTGGGCGGCGCGCACCTTGCTGTTGAGAACGTTTCGATCATTGCTGCAAAGGTCCTTGAAGATTGTCGCATCGGAGGATCTCCTCTGGAGAAATCGACGCGCTATATTTATTTTGATCAAAAGATCGGTGGCGAATATCTCTTTTACCGCGAACCGATCCTAATGACATCCGCCTATCGCGACATCTACATTCGGACATGCAACAAACTTTTTGAGACCTATGGGGCCCTGATCCAACCCCTTACCGAAATCATAGAGAAGAAGTTCCCCAAAGACCATGATGTGTCCAAAGTGGCCTATACAGCGGCCCTGAGGGCAAAAGTGCTCGACTGTTTGAGAGGGCTGCTCCCTGCCAGCACCTTCACCAACCTCGGCTTTTACGGAAATGGAAGATTTTTCGAATCGATGGTCCAAAAACTCAACTGCCATAACCTTGCGGAGATGCAGGAGATCGGCAAGAAAGCGTATGTCGAGCTGACCAAAGTGATCCCATCGTTTATCCGAAGGGCTGAACAAAACCATAAGCACCAAAAGGCGTATGCGAGGTTTATGGAACTGATGCAAAACGACCTTAACATCCTCTCGCAAAAACATTCCACTTACATTGAAAAGATGGAGTCTCCCGGGCTTCGCCTTGTTTCCTATGAGGAGGACAGCCCTTACAAGGTTGCCGCAGCCCTTTTGTTTGCAAATACAAAAGCCGGGCTTGCTGAAGCGCAGGAATATTGCAAGAACCTTTCCCAAGAAGAGATCAACCTCATTCTGGACGCAGCTTCAAACCACAGAGAAAATCGGCGGCACAAGTCCCCAAGGGCGCTTGAGCATGCAACGTTCACTTTCGAGATCATTGCCGACTTTGGCATTTACAGAGACCTGCACAGACACCGCATTCTTACCCAGGAAAGACAACTTTTATGCTGCGACTATGGGTATTACATTCCTCCGGAAATTAAAAACACTTCGATGGAAGAGATGTACTGCAGTGCGATCGAAGAAGCAAAAAGGACCTATGACCAGATTGCCATGGAGCTACCAGAAGAAGCGCAGTATGTCGTTCCAATGGCCTATAACATCCACTGGTATTTCCACGTCAACCTCAGGGCTCTCCAATGGCTTTGCGAACTTCGCTCCTCCCCTGCAGGACATCCTGCATACCGCTATGTCGCGCAGGAAATGGCCAAGCAGGTGATCAAGGTATTTCCTGAGTTTGAGAGGTTTTTTAAATTCGTTGACTATGACGGTTATGAACTTGGCAGGCTTGGCCAAGAGATACAAATTGTAGAAAAAAAGAAATTGCGTGAAAGAGTATGAGAGGAAAAAAAGGGAGCGTTCTCGGGGGCATTTTATTAATTACTGGAAGTTGTGTGGGGGCCGGTATGCTGGCTCTTCCTATCCTTACCGGTCTCGCAGGCTTTTTCCCTTCCCTTGCCATGTTTTTGCTCGCCTGGCTTTTTATGACCTGTACAGGACTTCTCCTTGTCGAGGTCAATGGATGGTTTTCTTCTAGGGTCAACCTCATTTCGATGGCGGGACATTCCCTTGGAAAAATCGGAAGGTGGCTCAGCTGGACGCTTTATCTGTTTTTATTTTATGCGCTTCTTGTTGCGTACATCTCGGGAAGCGGCAACCTTTTTTCAACAACATTAACTACGTTTTTTTCTTTCCCCCTTGCTGATTGGATAGGAAGTATCTTTTTTGTCGTCCTCTTCGGCGTCGTTGTTTATCTGGGGACGGCGTCGGTAGATTTATGGAACCGCGCACTGATGGTGGGGAAGATCATCTGCTATTTTGGCCTCATCATTTTGGGAGTGCAATACCTTATGCCGTCGCTTCTGGTCAGGACAGAAGCTTCCTTGGCCGTATTTTCACTGCCCCTTTTGGTCACTTCTTTTGGCTTCCACAACATGATCCCGAGCATTACATCCTATCTCCATGGCGACATCAAGAAGGTAAAGATGACCATTTGGGGAGGGAGCACTTTGGCCCTTGTGATCTACCTGTTCTGGGAGATCATTGTGCTCGGCATTGTCCCCATGGAAGGAGAATATGGGATCCTGAACAGTTTGAAGCTTGACCGTGAAGCGTCTCAGGCTTTGAGCGGGGTCCTAGGGATCTCCTGGCTGAGCTCTTTTGCGCAAGGACTTGCTTTTTTCGCAATCCTTACCTCATTCCTCGCGCAGTCGCTCGCGCTTGTTCATTTTTTATCCGATGGACTTAAGATGAAAAATAGAAAACATGAGCACAGGGAAAATATCTGGCTTTGCACGCTCGCGCTCCTCCCTCCCCTTGTTCTTTCAGTGATTTATCCTCAGCTGTTTTTTAGGGCCCTGAGCTTTGCTGGAGGTTTTTGTGCGGTCATCCTCTTTGGCATATTGCCTGTTTTCATGGTATGGAAAGGGCGCAAGGGCCAGTCTGGCACCTATCGAGTATTTGGAGGAAAATCGCTTCTTCTCACCATTTTGGTGGTTTCTCTTTTCATCCTGTGTTTAGAGATCGGATCCATGCTTGGCATTTCTTATTTGAAAATTCATTAAAAAAATCATGATAAAAAATATAAACAACCGAATGATCGGTGGCATTCTGCTCATCAGCGGAACAACAATTGGCGCCGGCATGCTCGCGCTGCCTATTTCAACGGCCCTTGCCGGTTTTTATCCTTCTCTTGTGCTTATTGTTTGCTGCTGGTTTTTTATGCTGATCAGCGCCTTTTTTTTTCTCGATGTCAACCTCGCTGTGCGAGGCGAGCCGAACCTCATCTCAATGGCGGGAAAGACTTTGGGCCTTTGGGGGAAATCTGTAGCGTGGTTGTTTTATCTCTTGCTCCTGTATTCGCTCACGGCCGCATATATCGCAGGGAGCGCTTCTCTTTTTGCCGAGGGGATTGCATCTATAACCGGGGTCCGCATCCCTGAGTCTTTATCCTTCTTCTGCCTGCCCCTTCTTTTTGGGGGCTTTGTGTATTTGGGCACAAGGGGCGTCGACTATGTGAACCGCCTTCTGATGATCGGTCTTGTTGCAACCTATGTGATGTTCACAGGGT
>JASHWM010000154.1 GCA_030044075.1 Candidatus Rhabdochlamydia sp.
TCGACCATGATTTTACCACTCTTCTCCCATCGCCGAAGAGTATCGCGTGAAACGCCCAGTTCTTTAGCTGCTTTTCCAATACTTGTTTTCATGCAATGAAATATATGTAATATTGCATATGTTTTCAAATAAATAATTAGATTTTATTTAACTGCTGCCAACCCTCCTACCAGTTACCAATAGAAGAAGAGGTAACCCTGTCATAATTATCATAGACCGGCAAATCGATGAAGTTGACAAACTTTGAGCTTTCCCTCCTCCTGTTGTTTTCTTGCTGGTAAAAGCAAACCTTGACACATTCGCGGATCAAATCCTCATCCACTTCCTGCTCGACAAGATATTGATGCAACGGGACCTCTTCTTGAAAGGCATTATAGATGGCGAATGGGATAAAAGTGATCAGACGAATGAAAAGTGTCCCGATATCCAAAATAAATGCCGCAACAATCGCAATGCATCTAAAAGCGATCGATTCAACTTTTATCGCATGATGGACAACAGTCGGCAAAAACAGGTCTTCCGCAATGCCTTTTAAACTGTTTGTTCTAACGCATCGCAGCGTATCCAAAAAAATGGGGACTACTTCTTTGCTGATCGAAGACATGTCCTTTACACGATTAAACTCGTCTATATCGAGATCGCTTTGCCAAATGACCTCATTACTTTGGTCCTGGATCGTGATACGGTTAATCATTAAATGTCCTAAAAATTAGCAAATATTATGCAAACTTAATAATTAAAAAACAATAAGATTTATAAAAGACACTATAGGAAAAAAGGACAAAAAACCTAAAGTTAATGAGCAGAACTTTGAGACAGTTAAAGTAAAAGCTTTGAAATTTCTTCTGGTGAAAGACAATATTGTACTTTCTAACCAACATCTGAAACTTATAGAAGAAAAAAAGTCCAAATAGAAATCTGAAAATTATACCTCATGAATTCCTTACTAAAAAAAAACTTTTCTGCTATCTATTTATTTCTTTAACACTGGAGTAAAAAGATGAACAAATACCTCAACATTTTCTTTTTGGCACTTATCGGAAATTCAGTCCCGCTTTTCTCAGACAAGCAGACAACCCCTGTTCAAAATGAGAAGGCTTGCCTATGCAGTACAAATGATTGCGATAGCGGGATAAATTTTCTGATCGGAGGCGACTTTATTTATTGGACTGCCCATCAAGACAACATTGAGATCGCATATTCTACAAATGGCAACACTGTAGAAGGAAAAGTCTATCGAGTGGACGAGTCATGGAATCCTGGCTTTAAAGTAATGAGCGGTCTTGATTTTTGCAACTACGGATGGGACTTCATCGCTCAATATACTTGGTACCGTTCAAATGATAATAAAAAAAGTTTTGAAACACCTGATGACCTAGTCGTCTACGACTCATACTGGTTTGTAAACCGTCCAATGAACCAAGCAACAAGGACGATTTTACAGACAGAAGCCAGGTGGGCCTTACACCTTAACGTTATTGACCTTGAAATTGGCAAACCAATCCTTTTCGGAGATCATTTCAATTTACGGCCTCAGATGGGACTTAAAGGTGTTTGGAACAAACAGACATACCATTTAGACTATTCTGGGTTCTCAAGCCTCCCTCCCTCAAACGATTATTCATCATCAAATGATCTTAAAAGTTGGGGTGTGGGAATCCGCGGAGGGATAGAGAGTTCGTGGCGGATCGTTGACGAATTTTCTCTCTTTGGTACATTTGCACTTACAGCTCTCTGGGAAGGCTTCAAAGCAAAGCGCTTTGATTACAACCTAACAGAGATGGACTCTCACGTTTTTCTCAGAGATCAATTCCACATGATCGAAGGAATCTATGAATGGATGCTTGGCATGCGATGGGAAACCTCCTGGAGCAATGAGAGTTATCATTTTTCTTTCCAAGCAGCATGGGAAGCGCAGAAATGGGATGACCAAAATCGATTTATAGGCGTGCCAGGTGCAATAAAGCATGGCAATGGAGACCTTACCTTCCAAGGTTTGACCTTAGGAGCATTTTTTAGCTTCTGAAGAAGCTTTGATACTAAGCAAATTATTGGAGCGACTTCTGAAAAAAGGCGAGAACTTCTTTTGAAATCTCTTCTCTGACAGGATCGTTCATGCGGTCTTTTTCATTTGCCCTTTCAATAAAGACAAAATGCCCTGCCTCGGGGATCGTTTGGGATGTCATACCAGGGATATTGTCCGATAGGTGCCCCATATTCTTGTCTGTATTGACGATCTCATCTTTTTCTGCGCCTACCGCATAGACGGGAATAGAGATGTTCTTAAGAGAGTTCTCATCAAAAATCCATGTCCACGCTGGAGCCATTAGGAAAACAGCCTTGATCCGATCGTCTTTATAGCTTTGCTGTACTTTTATCATATCGAGGTCTTTAGAGAGTTCAACAACCCTGTTGAACTCTTTTTCAGAAGCATATTCCTTGCCGCGGGAAAAGTCGAGCTCAAGGGGACACCTGCCGCCGGCCACCCAAATAGAGGTCGTTGCACCTAAAGAAAATCCGATCATGCCTATGTTGTCTTGATCGATGTACTTCCCATACATGCTCGATAAAAAACCATCGAGGGAGAGGGAAATATCCAAAGGACGGTTCCAGTGGTTCACATGCGGCTCCTTGGAGGGCAACAAATCTTGGTGCTTTGGGCCGATGACAAAATACCCGTCATCAACCAAATTTTTTACCACCCACTCAAATTGGTCAGGATTTCCAGTCCAGCCATGAGAGAGGACGATCAGGTCCCTTTTTTGATCTTTTCTTAATATCCCTTTATACCACATCGAGACTTCAATATCCTTATCCCTTTCAGTATCATGGACTTTCATTTTTTGCTTAACGATCGGGGAAACGTAGAGGACTTCCTCGCTACCGGAAGCCCAAAGAGGAGGCTGGGGTCCTTCTAACAAGAAAATAGAAGAAGCAAATAAAACCAATAATACCTTGTTCATTTTAATACCCCACAAAATTAAGATCGATTAATTCTAAATAAAATTAGAAATTAAAAAAACTAAAAAGATTTGTTGATAAAAAAGAAATTAATAATTATCTTGATAGTTAGAAGACAAAATATGATTTGCAGGCAAATCTATGGACAAAAACAAATTAAAAGAAGGCCTATCCGTGAAAGAGATAGAAGAATTCACAAAAAAACATCGTTTTGAGGTTTTCTGGTGCATTGCGCTTGTGTTTGCATGCTTTTTTAGCTTTTTTATATTCAGCCCAGGCTGGGGAATATTCTTCGCAAGCATCGGCGGAATCCTTGGAATCACCCTCGCAGACAAGATAGAAAATCTTGCACGATCCGTATTTGGCTTTATTGCCAAACAAGAACAAACCATCCAAATTGTGATTGGGGTTGCATTCTTGATCGTGTCCATCTTCCTTTCTCCCCTGATTTTCTTACTTTTGGGGATGCATGGAGGAAAGAGCATTTATCGTCTGCTGATGGAGTACACTAATAAGGGCTAATCAATTTTTCGCGATAAAGGATATAATCTTCTAGAGAGATCTGTCCTTCGCGAAAGTGACTAGCTAGTTTTTTTCCTATCTCTGTAGTAAATAGGTCCTGTGAAGGAGAGTCTGTAGCGCTAAAAGAGCGAAGCTCCTTCCAGGACTCCAGTTCTGCCCCCTGCAGGCCTAGTTCCTTTTGTAAAGAAGCAATCCGCACCAAGTTAAGGGCATAGAGAAAGCCGAGTTGATCGGACGGGATCTGTTTTTTTAGATGAAGGGCTTCTTCGAGGGCTTTTTCATATTGGTTTTGCGCGATCTTCTCTGAGGTCCTGGCGTAGTCCGCATAAAGGCCAAGGGACTCCTGGTTTCTTGATAGGCTCTGGAAATAGTAATGGCTCACCTCTCCCTTATAAAGGTACTTCTGTGCGATCCTTGCGCCAAATTTTTGATATAGCTCCGGATGGGGGTCCATTTTCTTTTGCAGTTTTTGCCAATTGTCAAGAGAAGGGTCGGAAGACCATTTCTCATAGGTGGCCGAAGCAGAGAGGTAATCTTCAAGGCCGCTCTTTTTATTCCCGGATGTCCATTTATAAATAAAGACCGATGCAAGGATCAGGCCTGCTATCCCAATGGAAATTGGTTTTAACTTACTTGCCCATTCCTGCCATTTTTCTTGATCAAACATATCTTTATTGCCCTTTAGTTTGCTAAATTGTCTTTCCAGAACTATTTTTTTTCAATCGGAAAAAATGAGCAATTTGTGACCGCGCTGTATATTCTTGACCTTTTAAAAAAAAATCCTCATAAACTGTTTTTTTTATGAGGTGTTTATGCAAAAACAGATCTTCCTTTTGGCCCTAGGGCTCACACTTCCTTTTGTAAAAAATCATGCAAAGGCTGTCACTAATTCCGAAAAAACCACTTCGAACTACCAAACAGAATCTATGGACTCCATTCCTGACTTTGCGAAGACTACAGAAAATCGCACCTCAGCAAGTATCGACTTTTTGTGGTGGCAAGCCCAAGAAGGCGGGACTGATTGGGCGTATTCCCTAATGCCTACTACAGAACCATTAGATATAGGATACAATAAATCGGTCGATTTTCCTTGGAAACCTGGTTTCCGTGTAGGGATCGACTACATATTCCAGCGCGATGGATGGGATTCCAATTTGTATTACACCTGGTATGAAACAAGCCGGCATCAGAATGTTTTCAATCCCTTCCCAGAAAATGATGAGATCGCAGGAATCGAGCCTTTGCAAACCGATATACAGATCAGCACCGAGGGCAAGATCAATTGGAGAATCCTTTTTTCGATGTTTGATTATGAGATCGGATGCAGCTACTTTCCAACACGCTTCCTCTCGCTCCGTCCTCATATTGGAGTTAAAGGAGGATGGATCCATCAGAATGTACATATGAGCTTTGACACACTTTTCGTAGATACCTTGCATGCCAAAAAGAAAAATCATTTTTGGGGCATAGGGCCAAGTGGCGGAATCAATACAAAGTGGATCCTTGGGAACGTCTCTTCACACTATTTCTCTTTACGGGGCGATTTTGGGGGAGCTCTTATGTGGGGACATTTTAATGTGGGGGAAAAAGAAACAGAAACAGATTTCCTCATTCAACGCCACAACCTAAGCAAGAACCTTATTGTCCCGGCAGTCGATGTTCTTTTAGGCTTTGCATGGGAAACTCTGTTCCATGACAATAAATGCCGCTTTACCTTGAATCTCGACTATGAGATGCAATACTGGTTCAGGCAAAATCAAATGATTGCTATCCAGCCTGCACTAGAACCCACTTTGTTTGCTTTCGTGTATAGATATGACAGGCTTTCTGAAGACCTAAGGTTCCATGGGCTGACAGCAGGCGTATCATTTGGGTTTTAAGAGTCCAAAATACACCTCTTCCATGTCCTCTAAGGTCTTTTGAAGGGTAAACTTTTCAAGGACAAGCTCCCTTGCCTTTTTCCCCATGGATTCTCGCAAACCCTTGTTATCCATAAGAAAAGACACTTTCTCTGCTATTTTTTCAGGAGCAAAAGGAGGGACAAGGAGCCCTGTTATTCCATCTTGGCACACCTCCGGAAGACCTCCGATTGTGGTCGTAAGAAGGGGCCTTTCAAAAAATGCCGCCTGTAAAGACGCCTGTGAGATCCCTTCATGGGCTGTGCTCAAAAGAGTGAACAGGTCCAAAGAGGCGATGGCTGCGTAAGGGGACTCGAGGTGTCCTGTAAAAAAAACGATCTTTTCAAGTCCCAGCTCTTTGGCAATCGGCTTATATTCCTCCACATATCCCCCTCCGATCACGACCCATTTGAGGCGCGGGACATCCCTTAAAAGGTTGGCGGCCTGAAGAAGGTCCTTGATCCCTTTCCATGACCTGACAAAACACGCGGTCCCGACTAAAAAATCATCCTGAGCAATTCCAAGTGTTGACCGGAACTTTTTGATCTCTTCTGGATCAGCAGTGATGGTTGATGGGTCGACCCCTGTCGGGATGCAGCGGCACCTCTTTTCTGGAATTTTTGCCTGGCTGGCGATCATAGGAATGATCGAAGAAGAGGTCGTGACAACAAAATCTGCCAAAAAACCATAAAGAAGGCGGCTATTAAGGCCGGGCTTGACCTTAGTGGACAGATGCCTTGTCCTGACAATCTTCTTTCCCAGAAGCCTTGCTGTGATCCCTCCAATCCAGGCATCCCATGAAGAATGGGTGTTGATGATTTGGATGTCGTGGTCTTTGATGATCCGTCTTAGAGAAAAAAAAGTAGGGACCGCCGCCCACCTTCTCATGTCTATTTCATACACCTGAAATCCCTTTTCCCTGGCTTTTTCAATGAGCTTGCCGCCTTTTGTGACAGCAAGGACGACATCATGGCCATTTTGGCGCATCCCTTCCGCCTCTTTCAAGATCCGGATCTCCTGTCCTCCCCATCCGTTTGAGCTTTCAGTATGTAAAATCCTCATTGCCTACCTGAAGTTGTTCGACTATTTTCCTATGGCCGGAAGAAAAAGGGAGCTTCCCAATTTCTTCTAAGCTGATCCAAGAACTGTGCTGCATGAAGCGGCGTACCATTTTATCTTGGGTTTTGTACACAGACGGGAAAAGGCGCGCCTTAAATCTCGTAAAATGCTGGGAGATCTCTCTGAGCTCTACAACATGCTCGAGCTTCCACTTTTTTCTATATCCTTCGGCTGCCCCCTCTTTGTCCTCTTTTCCCGAAATGGCGAAATAGGGGAATTCATAGAGGTCGGCCATGATCTCTCCTTTGGGACGTTTGCAGACAAGGACCTCATTTCCCGACAGGATCACGGCGACATGTCTAAATATCCTGGTCAATTCTTTCTTTTTCCTTTTGGGAAACGAACTTGGGTCCCCTTCCTTGAAAGAAAGGCACCCTTCTTTGAGCGGGCATTGGGAGCACAAAGGTCTTTTATTGCAAACCATCGCCCCAAGCTCGATCAGCCCTTCCATAATTACCCAGGGCTCTTCGTCCGGCAAAAGACGGTCGGTATGCTCCCAGACGATTTTTTGGAGCCCTGGGCCGACTTCTTCGCCGATCGCATAATACCTGCTCAAGACCCTAAGGACATTTCCGTCGACAGCAGGAGCTTTTTGATGAAAGGCGAAACTGAGGACAGCGCCGATCGTATACGGTCCAAAACCTTGTATTGTCGCAAGATCTTCTTTCACCGATGGGAGTTTGCCGCCAAATCGCTCCATGATCATTTGCGCTGCAAGGTGCAAATGGCGGGCCCTTTGATAATAGCCCAGCCCTTCCCAGGTCTTCAAAATATCTTCTACCCTGGCCTTTGCAAGGCTCTCGATATCCGGGAACTTCTCCATCCACCTCTCAAAATATTCCATGACAACAGCAACCCTGGTCTGCTGGAGCATCACCTCTGAAATCCAAACTTTATATGGGGTGGGATCTTCCCTCCAGGGCATGTCCCTCCGGTTTTGAAGAAACCATTTTTTTAACAAAGCATGAGGAAAAGCTGGCATTTTTTTCCTAGGTCATTTTTTCCACTGAGCAAGTTTAACCCATCCCCCAAAAAAATCAAATACTTTCAAATCAACAATTTATGAGTTGGCACGCTTTTTGCATCACCCATAGCTACCAAGATATACGGTGAGGAAGCCATGTCTTCGAAAAAAAACCAGGTGAAAAATGCATGGGAAGAGACCCACGAACTGCTGCAAGAGTCCATGAAAAAAGAAATCGCGACCATGAGGGAAATTTTAGGAAATATGCGTGAAGAAGAACAGTCTCTCCTTGTAAAAGACAGCCGCTACGTGGACCTCCTTATGGAAAAAAGAGACGAGCTGGTGACCTATCTTGGCAAACTAAGGCTCGAAAGGGTCGCTTTTATGGAGAAGCTATCTTTCTTGTTTGCAGATCAAACAAATGAAGACACCTCCCCAATGACCGACATACAAAAGTGTGAAACACTTCTTCTTTGCGATCAGATCACCGCTCTTGCAGAAAAAATCCACCTTCAAAACCGCAGCAACTTTTTTCTCTCTCAGCATCTCTCCTCGCAGCCTATCCCTCTCAAAGAAGAGAAAAAAAAGAAAAAACTGTTTTTGCAAACAGAAGAAGAAAGTTGAAAAAATTCGATCTTTTCAGAGAACGTTTTATTCAAATTAGCAGGACTAAAAAGTAATTTCTACCTGGGAAACAGGATTTGCAGCGATATAGGCCTCTTTTAGAGAAAAGAGCTCCTTTGGAATCGCGTTGATTTTATTATGTGCCAAGGAAAGCCTCGCCAACGAAGGATGAGCTCCAATTTCTCTGGGGACAACTGTAATTTTATTAAAAGCTAAATTGAGCCCCTGTAAAACAGACCTCACGATCTCATGAGGGATCGCTGTAATTTGGTTATGGGCAAAGTCGGCATGCTTTAAAGCAGACAGCCTGCATAGCTCAGCAGGGATCGCTCTGATCTTATTGTTAGAAAAGTCAACAATCCCCAAAGAAACAAAATACTTAATTTCCGGGGGAATAAATTCCAAGCCCTTTTCCACGATGTTCAATTCCTCAAGCAAGGCTACTTCCTTAGACTCGGCTAGCTCCATGCGGAGCAGCGCCGCTTTTTCTCCAAGGGAGGTTTCGAAATAAATAGCTGGAAGAATGATATCTTCGGGTAAATATTCACAAAAGGCAACTAATGCCTCGTCCATGCAAACCTTGGCCCGTTCTAAAGCTTCCATAGATCTCATTAATGCAAGAGGGCTTTTTTTGGCATTTTCAGGGTCTTTCAAAAAATAGGGTTGGAGTTTTTCCCATGTCCGAATGACAAGGCCCCATTTTGCAACCGGTCCCATGTTTTCAATGTCTCCTTCAATCAGCCCGGCTCTTTCAAGGGACCTAAGCGCAGGTATTGCTTCTGATGTTGTTGCTAAATAAAATGTATTTCTCCATGACCTGCATGTGGTGGTAATCGAGTTGATCGCATTCCTTAAAGAGCTTCCATCGATTGGGTCCAGGCCCATCAAATCCTGTCTGAAAATCATATCTAAAACGTCGACTGGTGCGTCTTTCCCGAACCTTTCCAGCCCTTCTTTACCCTTTTGCGCGGAGCTTAATCCTGATGGAGATGGTTGATGAATTTCTTGTAGGACCAGTTTTTGAAGCCGGTCTGAAACCCTTACCTGGCCATCGCCTACAGAACCTTGCTCGATTCCCCGGAGGCCCTTAGGACTTTTAGGATCAGAAACCGAGATAGTGACCTCCCTTTGATAGAGCCTTTCCATTTTTAAGTACAAAGGAGCCGTTTCATCTTTTCCATCGGTATATGAGGGAGTATGAGCGCCATTCATTTCTAAATGGAATTGGTCTGGAGAAAATATTGGGCGGTTAGGGTCTATATAAAGAGGCATATTTAATTTTACTTCTATTAACGCTGCAAGATTGTTTTAGTTAATTACTTAAGTTAGTATATCCGATTAAATATAATTAAATAAACCGATTTCAATTTTATCCGTAATATTTTTTTAACTCTTTTACTATGAACACATTAGAAAGTAAAAGCTCATTACTGAGAAGGGAAAACACAAGCTACTGAAAATTAGCATATTAAAACAGTTTGATATAAGATAATTCTTAATAATTTTTTAACTAAAAATTAAAGAAATTTGTATAATACAATAGATAAACTATTTAACTCGTTAGAACAAGCAGAAGGATGCATGGATCGCCATTCTAAATAATAACGCCATCCATTGGAAAATTTTCTAAATTGCCTCTAATCGCTTGTTGCGCAATTCGCGATAAGTAGCATAAAGTCAGGATAGGAATAACCAATCATTTTTATGAACCATCCCAAAGCCGCCGTCTTGCTTTATGGGCCTCAGGCACATCATTTAGACCATTTGGCGACCTTGGCCAGCCTTCTTAAGGTCCCTCTTATCGTTACCGAAGAAGAAATGCTGGACCTTGCCAAGAGATATTACCCTGTCCACCCCCTCTTTCTCCCTTATTCAAGCGCAGCTATGGAAATTGTCCAGAACTATGACCTTCTTTTCTCCTGCCTTCCCAAAGGAATATTGGACGACATCTTCTATTTTGCCGAAACGCTCCACCGCAAAACCATCCGCAAAATCTGGTGCCCTCATGGCAATTCCGATAAGGGGAAAA
>JASHWM010000155.1 GCA_030044075.1 Candidatus Rhabdochlamydia sp.
TCCTGCGCCACCTTTTTTTTCAGATCTAGTCCCATTCACGAATTTTTCAAAAGTTTCGCTACGGAACCAATTTAACGGACTGGGGCCAAGGGCCGGCCTTAGCACCGATTGGACATTGGGCGCTGGCTTTAGCATTTATAGCGACATGGCAGTATCTCTGCTCTTAGGCCATTTTGAAACGAAATACCGTTCCCAAGTCGATGTGTTCACAGAAGCTGTCGGTTCTGTAAATCCTGGAAGTGACTTGACCAACCTATTTCCTGAATTCACACCAAATTTGGCAGCTAACGAAGTTTTGGTAATAAGCAATTTTTCTGATGAAAATTTCTTAAACAATAGTTTTCGCGACACAAGGGTCACAACAGACCTTGCGTTAGGCCTTCGCTGGGAACATAAGTTTTATAATGACCGATACAACATCCGCCTTGAAGCTGGATGGGACCATCACCTCTTCTTTGGACAAAACCAATTCATTGTTTTTGATAATAACACTCAATATAATGGTTCTTATCAATCTATATTTACTCCACCTCCACCACCACCAAGTCCTTCTCCAGATGCTGTTGAAGAATTTTTTGAAACTTTAGGGCCAACAAACTCACTACAGGCAAAAACACAACGACGAGGCGACTTGAGCTTGCAAGGGTTCACATTCTCTGCAAGGCTTGACTTTTAGAAAAAGATGTGAAGCAGGTTTTGCTTCAAAAGATTATATTGCAAATGTAAAATAAAAAAAGAGTTACAAAAATACGTTAGAAGCGACGACGCTTTAACTGAAAATAAGAGGATATTATGATAACCCGAAAAAAAACGCTCTCACTGATTGCATTTTCTCTCTTGGCGTTGACAACTGCGCACGCAGCACAAACTGCTACAGGCACCAATTTGCAACAAAATCCTAGAGCTTCTAAAAGCAATGCAAGCACAATCAACCCTCCAGTAAGACCTGTTCTTCCAGATGCTGTCGATTTTTTTATTGATGGCGAGTTCCTCTGGTGGAAAGCAAGAGAGACTGGTCTTGATTTCGCAACAAAGACCACCTACTATCCTAACAGTTCAATTTTTTCACCTGGTTCAGGGAGCCTTATTCCCACTGCATCCTCCATCCAGAACAATCAATTTATCAACAACTATAGTGGAAACGTAAAAAATCCCCATTTCAAGTGGGCTCCAGGTTTCCGTGTAGGAATTGGATTTAATATGCCTTTTGATGGATGGGATATTTACCTGAACTGGACACGCCTTCATACTTCCGAGTGCCATGGAAAAGCGGCAACGAATCCAACTTTTGGCAAGATCGTTATTCCTGAGTTCCAACCATTCGAGCTTCCTGATCAGAACCTGGTCTATTCTTCAGCAGACCCTTCATGGAGGCTCCATTACGACAGTATCGACCTGGAGCTTGGCCGTGAGTTCTACGTGAGCCGTAGGCTGACATTAAGACCGTTTATTGGTCTTCGTGAAGCATGGATCAGACAAAAATATAAGATCAGCACACAAGGGATTGGAGAAGTGTATACGACCCAAGCTATTACTATTGATGAGGTGAATGTTTTTCTAAACGACTTGACTGTCTATAACACTGTCCGCATGAAAAATGACTTTAATGGTCTTGGGCCAAGAGCTGGTCTGAATACCGACTGGTACCTTGGCGCCGGCTTTAGCATTTTCGGCGATTTTGGCGTAGCACTGCTGCTCGGGAACTTTGATGTCCAATACAATGCAACTGCTGATGCATTCTTGGATCCAGGTGTTACCGTACCTCCAAACCCAGGCCCTACAGAACAATTTGGAACAACAACTCTTAGCAACGGCTTCCATGACACAAGAGCAACAGTGGACTTGGGCCTTGGCCTGCGCTATGCACACAAATTTTCCGATGACAGGTATCGTGTAAGAGTTGCCGTAGGTTGGGAAGCACATGAGTTCTTTAGCCAAAACCAATTCATCAGCTTTGAGAACGACATCCTCCCCATTCAACTTGACAGTGACGGGGATATTTACCCAATCTCTTCTAAACTACAAGCCAACACAGAAAGAAGAGGCGACCTAAGCCTGCAAGGACTTACTGCATCTGTACGCTTTGATTTCTAATCAATCAAACAGATGAAACTAAAAAGCCCGAGGAAAAACCTCGGGCTTTTTTTATTTCAATAATTTCAAAATATCTTGAAGATGGCAAACAAACTGATCGATTTCTTCAGGGGTGTTGTAGACCCCAAAAGAAATGCGGCAAAAAGAAGGAACTTGATAAAACGACAAGGTCACTTGCGTACAAAGATGCCCGGTCCGTATTGCAATGCCCTTGCAATCAAGCATCGTCCCAATGTCTAAGGGATGAACTCCTTGTACAACAAAACTGATGATCGCACCTTTTTTCTGTGCGGACCCAATGATTTTCAATCCAGATATGGTCTTTAGCTTCTCTGTTGCATAAGACAAAAGCATTTCTTCCCATCTTGCAATCTTATCCATCCCGATATTCTCCAAATAGTCGATTGCAGCTCCAAGTCCAATGATCTCAGCGATGGGAGGCGTGCCGGCTTCAAAACGAAGAGGGGGTTTTTGAAAAGTTGTCTTCTCAAAAGAAACCGTTTCAATCATATCACCTCCCATCTGATAAGGAGGAAGTTTTTCTAGAAGCTCACGCTTCCCATATAATATTCCAATGCCCGTCGGCCCATAGATTTTATGTCCGGAAAAAATGAGGAAATCAACGTCAAGTTTTTGTACATCTATTGAAAGATGCGCAGCGCTTTGCGCGGCATCTACTATGACGTAAGCGCCTACTTCATGGGCAAGGCGCACAACGTCCTGTATCGGATAGACCGTACCTGTGGAATTAGTGATATGGGCAAGTGAGACGACTTTTACACGCCCTGAGGCGAGCAACTCTTTTAGAGCATCTATAAGAAGTTCCCCTTGCTCATTGATCGGAATGATCTTGATCTTCGCTCCTCTTATTTCTGCAGCCCTCTGCCAGGGAACAACACTTGCATGGTGTTCTGTTTGCGCAAGGAGGACCTCATCTCCTTCATTGATGAAAGCGCTGCCGATCGTGCTGGCAAGAAGGTTCATCCCATCGGTCGTGCCCCTTGTAAAGACGATCTCATCGGAGGTCTTTGCATTCAGAAATTTCCTTACCTTTTCGCGAACAGCTGAATGTTTTTGGGTAGACTTAGCGGCAAGAGAATAGACAGCCCGATGGACAGTCCCATAATCTTCGAGATAAAAACGGGTCATTGCCTCAACAACAGAAAAAGGCTTTTGTGTTGTCGCAGCAGAATCAAAATAAATAAGGGGATACCCATTGATCTTCTTTTCCAGGATGGGAAAATCACCGCGTACTTCTACTTTATCTTCCATAGCTGCAAAACCCCTCGGGGAGCTCGTCAAGGACCTCCCGGCAAAATCCCCTGATAAGAAGTTTCTTTGCATCGGATGCACCAATGCCCCTTGCCTTAAGATAAAAGAGCTCTTCCTCATCGATCTGGGCTATTGTAGCGCCATGGGATGCTTTTACATCATCAGCAAAAATCTCCAGGTTCGGCTTGCTCTGGCAGATCGCATGATCCCCTAAAAGAAGGTTATTATTGAGCTGATACGCCTGGGTTTTTTGCGCGACGTCGCGGACAATGATCTTCCCTTCAAAACTGGACTGGCTCAAGCCATTTGCAACAGTCTTGATCAGCTGCATCGATGTGGAATGAGGCGCAGCATGCTCCATGAGGACATGCGTGTGGGATTGCTGTTTATTGTCTAAAATGGAAAGGCCCTGCACGTTCGCGTGGGCGTTTTCACCTACGATGCGGACATGGGCATTCTGCCTGACGCTCTTTGAGCCTTCCGTAAAATAGACCATCTTGAAGTCGGAGTCTCTCTTGATCGTCGCACTGATGAAAGAGGTGTACCAGCTTTGTGAGGGGACAAGCGGCAAATCGCCATATTGGAGCTTTGAGCCTTCTTCCAGGCTGATATCGCATGCGAAGTTGATCCAGCATTTTTCCTGGTCAGAATGCACCGTATGGACAACCTCTACTTCCGAAAAAGCGCCCAGCGAGAGAAAGATCCTTGGAAAAAAAGCTGTAGGGTCCTTCTGCTTTGTCACAATATGAAGAAAGTGGATCTTCTGGACGATGGCTATTTTTGGGGGGACATAGAGAAAAAGGCCCCTAGCATGCAGGGCAAGGTTGCAAAATACAAACGGATCTTTTTCCTCATTGAACTCTTTCCTAAGCCTCGTCTGTAAGAAAGCGCCGTAGGGAATAAGCGCCTCATCAAGAGAAAGTGCGACGACACTTTTGGGCAATGCGCTGCTATCTGAAAGCTCCGGACGATAGTCTCCATCGACAAAAACAAAGGTCGATCCCTTGCATTCATGGTGATAGGGAATATTCTCTGGGTCCTGCTTTTCAGCAGGCGAAAAAACTTCTTCATAAAAGGAGCGCAAAGGAAAATACTGGAAAGCTTCCTGCTTTTTTGTAGGAAGGCCAAGTGTTGTAAAATGCTCCCAGGCTTTTACTTGGAGGGATGATAAAGCTGGATGGCGCTCCCTTTTCTCAAAAAGCCCTTCGAGGTTTTTCAGGAAGGTGTCGCTGCTTACACTGTCATGAACTAACATCCGACTTGTTCCTCTTGAGGGTTGATAAGCCAATCATAACCTTCTTCTTCTAATTTCGCTGCAAGCTCAGGGCCGCCAGACTTTGCGATGACGCCATCGATGACAACATGAACAAAATCGGGCCTGATATAATCAAGGAGCCTTTGGTAGTGCGTGATTAAAAGGAGCGTATGCCCGCTATGGTGAAGGGCATTCACGCCTTTTGCCACAACCTTCATGGCGTCGATGTCAAGACCGGAGTCGGTCTCATCGAGTATGGAGAATGTCGGCTCGAGCATCGCCATTTGCAAAATCTCGTTTCTTTTTTTCTCTCCGCCGGAAAATCCTTCGTTGATATTGCGGAGGAGTGTTTCTTTTTTCATGTCCATGAGGAGAAGTTTTTCTTCGAGCTTTGAAGAAAACTCTTCTTCGCTAGCAACTTCCCCAGATCTTGCTTTGCGCATCGCTTGGTAGCTTGAGCGTAAAAAATCAATATTGCTGATCCCGGCGATCTCCACAGGATATTGGAACCCAAGGAACAGGCCAAGCCTTGCGCGCTCTTCTGGCTCCAGATCTAAAATATTCTGTCCTGCAAACCACACTTCCCCTTGGACAACCTCATAGCTTGGATGTCCGGCAAGGACTTTAGCAAGAGTGGACTTTCCAGCGCCGTTAGGCCCCATGACCGCATGGATCTCGCCAGGGCGAAGCGTTAAGCTCAGCCCCTTTAGGATTGGCTTGCCCTCCACAACTACATGGATATTTTTGATTTCGATCATATGTTTCCTATGTTTAGGGGGCCTAGCTAGCCCACTGAATTTTCTAATTTTAATGCCAGAAGCTTTTGGGCCTCTACGGCAAACTCAAGAGGGAGCTCACGGATCACATCCTTGCAAAACCCGTTGACAATGATGTTGACAGCATCTTCCCTGCTAATACCGCGAGACTGCAGATAAAAAAGCTGTTCCTCATTCATTTTACATGTCGATGCCTCATGCTCCACCTGCGCTGACTTGTTTGCGACCTCGATATAAGGGAATGTGTTTGCAGAACAGCGGTTTCCAACGAGCATCGAATCGCACTGCGTATAGTTGCGCGCACCTTCCGCCCGAGGAGCAACCTTCACAAGCCCCCGATACGTATTATGGGAATTGTCGGCAGAGATCCCTTTTGAGACGATGGTAGAGCGCGTGTTTTTTCCAAGGTGGATCATCTTTGTTCCGGTATCCGCCTGCATAAAACCATTCGTGAGGGCGACAGAATAAAACTCTCCTACCGACTCATCCCCTTGAAGGATACAGCTCGGGTATTTCCAGGTGATGGCCGACCCGGCCTCTACCTGTGTCCAAGAGATCTTTGAGCGAACCCCCTGGCATCTTCCCCTCTTTGTCACAAAGTTGTAGACGCCCCCAAGGCCCGTCTCGGAGTTGCCCCCATACCAGTTTTGGACTGTCGAGTATTTGATCTCTGCATTGTCCATCGCGATAAGCTCAACGACAGCAGCATGAAGCTGGTTGTTGTCGTACGCAGGCGCTGTGCACCCTTCGAGGTAGCTGACATATGAGCCTTCTTCTGCAATGATCAAGGTGCGCTCGAATTGGCCGCTCTCTTTGTCATTGATGCGGAAATAGGTCGACAGCTCCATCGGTGAGCGGACCCCTTTTGGGACATAGACAAACGAGCCATCTGAAAATACTGCGGAGTTCAAGGCGGAAAAAAAATTGTCCCCTATCGGGACCACGCTCCCCAAATATTTTTCTATAAGCTCGGGATACTTCTGTACGGCCTCTGAGATCGAGCAAAGGACAACGCCCGCTTCGGCAAGTTTTTTATGGAATGTCGTTCCAAGCGATACTGAATCAAAGACGACATCGACAGCAACATTTGCCAGTCTTTTTTGCTCATCCAGC
>JASHWM010000156.1 GCA_030044075.1 Candidatus Rhabdochlamydia sp.
GCAGGATCAAGAGCGGATGTTGCCTCATCGCAAAGTAAAAGTGAGGGATTGTTCGCAAGGGCCCTTGCGATCCCTACCCTTTGCTTTTCGCCTCCGCTGAGCATTGCCGGATATAGATTTTTTTTCCCGGAAAGGCCGACAAGCTCCAAAAGCTCCAGCACTCTTTTCCGTATCGCCTCTTCAGGGACATGGTCGATCTCCAGAGGATAGGCAACATTTTCAAATACGGTCCTGGACTCAAGCAGATAAAAATGTTGGAAGACCATCCCGATTTTTTTTCTGATGCCGCGAAGCTCCTTCTGGGAAAGAAGGGAGAGGGGAGTTTTATCGATCCAGATCTCCCCTTCATCAATTTTCTCAAGTCCCAAAAGGGTGCGCATGAGCGTGGATTTTCCAGCTCCGCTATGGCCGATAATTCCAAAAATTTCCCCTTTTTCAATTCTAAGGGAAAGATGTTTTAGAGCAGTAAAAGAATTAAACTTTTTTACGACTCCTTTTAATTCAATAAATGCGTTTGACATATCGTATGATTTTTTTTGCTAGTATAACCAATTTCCAAGATTAGGGAATGGTTTTTTTCCAAAGGGATGTATTTTTTAATCTGGCCAAAAGCTCTTCCCTGCTCTCGATCCCTTCGTTGACGGAGATCCGCTCAGCTTCTTGGAGAAGTTCCCCCATGAGCTTGCCAGGAGCGATCCCCTCTTTGCGAAGGTCGTCAGACCGTAGGATGGGCGATTTGGACTGCAGACGGAGAATGAACTCGGTAAGGGAATGTTTTTTTTGGGTGTGCCCTTCAAGAAATTTTTCTCTTTCATAGGGAGGGTGGTGAGATGCGATGATCCCGATGGCAAGGTCGCTAAGGGGGCTCGCATAGAACTTGGCCCATTCATAGAGCTCCACTTTCCAGGGAATTTGGATGAGCTCTTTAGCGTGAAATAAAAATGTTACAAACTCTTTTTCCTGGTTGGAAAGTTTTACATATTCGCAAAGCTTAATGGCGTCTTGGATATTATAGTGGGGGAAGAGCTCAAGGAGCATTGCAATCGTCGGAGTTTTTTGCGGGAAGCCTGGGATATATTTGACCCTTTCTTGGATGTCTGTATTTGAGACCTCTTCAAGCTCTGGAAAGATCCTCTGCAGAAGACCAAGGCGGTGCAGAATGATCAGCCCAGTATCAAAATGGGAGAACTGCGACATTTTCCTGCATTCCTGCCATACCCTTTCAATTGCTACAGAAGGAAAAAGGTCTTTTGCGTGTGCAATAATGGCCTGCAGGGTGTCGGACTCAATAGGAAAATTAAAACGGGTGGAATACCTCACCGCCCTCATCATCCGAAGCCTGTCCTCGGCGAACCTCTCATGAGGATTGCCGATCGCGCGGATCACTCCTTTTTTGATGTCCTTCTCTCCTCCGACATAATCCAGAAGTTCATGCTTGAGAGGATCGTAGAACATGCCGTTGATTGTAAAATCTCTTCTTTCAGCATCTTCCTCTGCCGATGCTTTCTCCACAATCGAGGGCCTCCTCCCATCATGGTAGCCTGATTCTTTTCGAAACGTGGCAACTTCAAAAGAATGGCCGCCTTCAACAACGATCACAATCCCAAAAGCGATCCCTACCGGGACGGTCTTAGGAAAAAGGGATTGGATTGCTCCTACAGGAGCGCTTGTTGCGATATCGATATCATCGGAGGGCCTTTTCATTAAAAAGTCGCGAACCCATCCTCCTGCAAAATATGCTATATATCCTGCATCGATAAGGCGCTTTACGATAGAAGTGGCATAAACTTGTGTCGGCATATCAGTCCATTTGTATAAATCATAGCGGATTCCTTAAATTTGTCTAAAAAAATCCCTTCGATACATGGCCCTCAAGAAATAAATGGAAATTTGATCAGAATTTGCGTTTTCTAAGATGCTTACAGTAAGGCATTTATTTATAATATGTTGGATTTTTCGTGATTTTTCAACATATTTACTTGATATGTTGAATGATTCAACATATGATAATTATATGTCGGATATTTTAGAGATTTTCAACATATGGTTAAATTTGATCCTAATATTCCCTTTAATGAACTGCCTTTTCTCCCGCCGAAAAAGGATATTGAAACTTCTATTATTCTTAAAGCTTGCATTGAGGCAAATAGAGAACTCGCCAAACTAAAAGTAGCAGAGCGCCTTATCCCTAACCAAACAGTATTGATCAACAGCATTCCCCTTTTGGAATCCCAGGCAAGTTCTGCGATTGAAAATATAGTAACCACGACGGATGAACTTTTTGAACATGCTCAAGAAGGGATAACTGTGGTGAACCCTGCTACTAAAGAGACTCTTCGCTATCGTCAAGCTCTTTATCAAGGCTATAAGGCACTGAAAACACGGCCATTAACTATTGCTCTAATCTGTGATATTTGCACAACCATCCGAGAAGCAGATACTGGAATAAGAAAACTGCCTGGAACTGCATTGGTTAATGATTTGACCCATAAAGTAATTTACACGCCGCCGGAAGGAGAGTTGCTTTTACAGCGGCTTTTGACAAATTGGCAGGAGTATTTGCATAAAGAAGATGGCATTGATCCTCTTATCAAGCTAGCAGTTCAACATTATCAATTTGAAGCAATACACCCTTTTACTGATGGGAATGGACGAACTGGCAGAATCATCAATTTGCTATACTTAATTGATAAGGGCCTTCTTGATGCGCCTGTCCTCTATCTAAGTAACTACATTATTGAAAATAAAACACAATATTATCAGAAGTTGTTGAGAGTTACTACGGATGAAGATTGGGCTTCATGGGTCCTCTTTTTTTTAAAGGCAGTTCAGGAAACATCGATATGGACTACGAAGAAAATTTTTGCCATTCAAGAACTAATAAAAAATGCACGTGAATTCATCAAATCTAAGGCCCCTCATATTTACAATAAGGAATTAATCGAACTATTATTCATTCAGCCATATGTACGCATAACCAATCTTGTTGAAACAAATCTTGTAGGAAGGGATACAGCTTCTAAACATCTTAAAATTCTCAGCGAAATTGGTTTTTTAAAAGAAGTTAAACGAGGAAGAGAAAAATTCTTCATTAATCATCAGTTTCTCGATCTCCTTAAGCAAAAATAAAATTCTTGAACATGCAATGGCCTTGATTAGATTAAAAGGAATTCAGGTTAACGATTGAGTTGCAACGATCAAAAAAAATGCATAAAAATTTTTTTACTTTTGATTGGTTTTTTTTCCTGAACATGTAGAATGAAGTAAAGTAGAAAAAGAATTCTACTTTGCAAAAGCGGAGAAAAAAGATGAAAAATCAAGATAAATTCCAAAAGCCAGCAGCTCAGCCACAAAAACAGCAGCCATCATGGACAGAGAAAAAGCCAGCACCTCAAAT
>JASHWM010000157.1 GCA_030044075.1 Candidatus Rhabdochlamydia sp.
AGCTGATTTGCAACAGTTTTTGAAAAAGGAAGGGCAGAGCAGCAAAGTTGTCTATCCCCCATTTCCCCTTCTTTGGCAGGCCTTTATCGAAACCCCCTATGACAAGGTCAAAGTCGTCATCGTTGGCCAGGATCCCTACCACGGCCCAGGACAAGCCCATGGGCTATGTTTTAGCGTGCCTTGTGGTATTCCAATGCCACCTTCCTTAAAAAATATTTTTCAGGAGCTCAAGTCCGATCTGGGGATTGAATTTCCAAAAACAGGGTGTCTTCGTGCTTGGGCCCAGCAGGGTGTCTTCCTCTTGAACGCCACACTTACTGTCCGCGATGGGGAGCCAAGGTCTCATTATGGAAGGGGGTGGGAGGAATTTACCGATCAGGTGATCCGTGTGCTTGTAGAGAAAAAAGATCCTATTGTTTTCCTGCTCTGGGGAAAGAATGCCCAGGAAAAGTATACCCGTGTTTTTGAAGGGGGAGATCACCCTCACGCTGTTCTTATGGCAGCGCACCCTTCTCCATTTTCCTGCCATTCAGGTTTTTTTGGGTGCAAACATTTTTCAAAGACCAACGCTTTTTTGAAAAAATGGGGAAAAGAAGAGGTCAACTGGAAGATTGACTAAGGGTAGTATTTTACTGTATCCGAAGGGCTGTGCGGGTTGACGGTAATGTACTCCTTGTTCGTTATGTATTGCCTGATGCCAGGGACTAAAAAAAGCTCGTCATCGTAGGGCCTAAAGAACTTTTCAAAAAGAAAATAGTCCAGGATCTTCTTAACTCCCCTGTCCGAGATAATCATTGAATAGGCCCCATAACGAGAATAGATCTCGCTGAAAGTCTCATTTATTTTTCTTCTCTTTTTAAAATGAGAGGGATCTTCGATTGATTTCCCCTCTCTTGCAATCAGAAATAAGGGGCGGTTCACAATGAAGAAGACGTTTTTCGAATCGGCATCGGTATACAGGATGTCCCATTCCGGGTCGATTATTGAGAGCTCAGCAATAAGGTTATCGATATCCACTTTTTCTGTCGCTACTACATCATCTTCAAGAACCCAAATGACCTTATAGTTCTTTTGGTAGGCGTCAAAAAGAACAGACAAATGACTGAGCAAACAACCCACTTGCCCTTTTGTCATAAGTTTTTCTGATCCTCGGATTTTATCAAGAGTTTTGATGTCCAATTGCCATCCATCGACAGCAGAAAATCTGTTGGGATGGTAGCCGATCGACTCGATCTGCTTTTTTGTTTTTTCCCATTTTTCTAGTCGTTTTTCCAGGTTGATCATGTAGATTTGATTTATTATATCTGAACCTGTTGTTGATCTTTTCATGTTACATTCTTTAAGAAATGGAAATATTAGAGCGTCTTGGTAAGTGGTGTTAGAGTGTAAAAAAACAGTAAAAGAAATAAAAAGCGTTAGTAAGGATTTGGTGAGGACCTTCATACAAATCTACCTGTGTTTTGGCGTGTCTAAAGCTCAGAAATTAGACCTCGGACTTTATCGATACCATCGATTTTCCTCAAGGATTTCCTATGCTATTAGGGGCGAACAGTCCGATATTTCTTCCATTTTAACATATTCTTAATCATTTACAATTATAACAATAACGAATAATTATCTATAAATAACTGATTATTAGTTATTTAATAAATTACAAAATATTAAATAAAACCGTTTAAAAAAATTATCATTTATATTATAATTTCAACTTCAACTAATTAAATATAATAGATATGTCAAAAAACGCAGAATTTTTAATAAATAGCAATACCCCCCTTTTGGATGGGCAGGCCTATGTCGTTAACTGGTGGACCGGGAATATCGACATTGGAAATGTCCCGAAAAATGCTTTTTGCCGTTTTTTCTATCATTTTATTTATAGCACGAGCGTCTGTAGAATTTTAGAGGTCGTTGAAAAGACACTAGAGACTATTAAGACTTCAAGTTATGACAAGGAAGCGCAGGAAAAGATCTACGCTTCAGCAAATAAGATCGTGACCTGGGGGCAAGAGTCGCTGCCATCGGATGAAAAGGTGACCCATGTCGCTTCAAGAGTTTTAACTGTCCTAGCGCAAGACCCAAAGCCGCAAAATCCTCAAACCAGCCTGGTTGGTGGAGAAACGCATTCAGCTGAGTCTATCATTGAAAGGATCGCAAAGAGAAGGAAAGCGGCAGAAGAAGTCGATGCTGGTTCTGCAACAACCTCTACGGAGCCGTCACTGGAAGAAGTTGAAGATGCACAAAAGTATGCTCTTCCAACCGTTCCAGCTGATGGGATCAAAATCAAACTGAAGAACATTGGAAGTACCTGCTGGATGAACTCGGTGGTCAAATTTTTGAGTGCAAACGATGAATTTGATGAGATGCTCACCCAGGTGATTGGATTTGAATCCGATGAAGCAATGCAAGCTAAAATTGAGGAAGTCCAACGTGAGATAGGTGTAATTCAGCATACTATTGATCAGATTGATGCAAGGACCGGCCAGATCAACGGGGAACTTGCAAAGGAAACCCCAGAAGGTGATGTCAATGCTCTTAGAAATGAGCTGGGAACGATTACTAGAAGTAAGACCTTCAAGCAAAACAGCCTTAGAGCCCTTCAACGCAAACTTGATGGGAATTTGTTTTATTTGAAGAAAAAATTCCAAGAGATCCAAGATTCGATTTCATCAATGAAAGAGGGAAATAAAAGAAAAAGAAAAGAAAAAGAACAGGAAGCGATCGAAAAGATGATTGTTGACATTGAACATGAGCTCATGCTGAAGCAAGTCCTTCAAAAAAGACTTAGAGAAATCGTTGCGAAGTTGCGGCAAGGGGAGGACGTTAGCAGAAAGGAACTCGAAAAACTGGAAAAAGCCGTCTTTGATGTGATCGACACCTATCCTGAAACATCCGACTATAAAGGAATCAAGAAAGGAAAACAAAACGACGCTTCTGAATTCATGATCTTTATCATGAATGTTCTCAAGTGGTCGGGTTCTGAAAGCGGAAGGCTTTCAAGGCAGGTCTTGGTCTATAAATCAGCCGAAGAACAGCCTACTGTTGGACATTCTGGCACAGAAGAGGCTCCTCAAAATGTTCTAATGGCAACAATTTCTCTTGAGACAGATAAAAAAGGAAAGCCTGTTGTACCGCGAGTATTGGCATTGCCAAGTATCGTACAAGAGCGCTCTGAAAGGGAGATCAGGCCGGATTTTGTCTTGGACAACAATGTTCAAGCTCTGAATGAGGACCGTGTCTTTAGGACTAAAAAGTATTTTACCTGTCTTCCGGATGCCTTTTTTATGAATATTAAGAGGAATGTTTGGGCCGACCCTGCTCAAAGAAGGCAAACAAAGGTTACAAGCCCCATTGAAACAGATAGCGATGGGCTGATCACTTTTATAGAATGTCTTCCTAAGCGTGATAATGCAGGCAGAATTGTCGGGGTAAAACGTGCCTATTCATGCAAGTATCGCATCTCGGGAGCTTTAACTCACGCCGGCGGCAGCTCTGGAGGCCACTACGTTTACGAAGAAAGGTCTGCTTCAGGCGCTATGACTTTGCATAGTGATGATCGCCTCTCTCCAAGAAAAAAAGCTGACTTTGGTGTAAGCGGAAGCTTCATCAAGCTCGAGCTTGTCGAAAAGGTCCCTCTATAAAAAAAGAAGGAAGCTTTCTAGATTTTTCTAGAAGAAGCTTCCTTTTTCTTTAGATAAAAGCTTTAAATTCAAAGTAGACTTCATTCGAAGCAAATTTTATCTTCCACTGGTCCGTGCCTGCGTCCAAAGCATTGCCATACTGGTCGCGGATGTACTCAGGGCCTTTAAATTGGTTTATTTTAAAATAACGATATCCCGATCCAATGGCAAAGTTTCGAAAACGATATTCAAAGCCGCCCATCAACTGATACGCAAAACGGTAGCGGACTGTATATTGGTTTTCTGAAGCAAAGGACAAGGAGCTGTCAACAGAAGGGTTGACAGGAGGGAGGCCCGTGGAGCGGAAATTAAAGATTGTCATCTGTGCGACCCCGATGCCACCCCCAATAATTGGATAGAGGGCGCCTGATTGTCTCATCTTCCAGGTCAGCGAACGAATCCCCCGCCCGCTCAGATAGGTATTGAACATAATGCTTGCAACATCAAGGTCGAATTTTCTCGTCTTGTCCCCGAGAAACCCTTGTACACCTTCAGATGACGGAGGGCTCTGATATTTCCGATATTTAAACTGGGGCCGATACGAATAGACCACATCGTTTGCAATCTGCGGGCAATACTCCACGCCAATCCCCGCTCCAAGGATCGGCCTTGCCGCTAGTCCTGCATCATA
>JASHWM010000017.1 GCA_030044075.1 Candidatus Rhabdochlamydia sp.
GGGGAAAAGGGACAGGATATCGATTAACATCTGCTTTGCTTATGCCGACTTCTTTGCTTTTCTTCTTTTTGCGGCCAATGCAGTTCTCTTAGCATGCTGCTGGGAGGTATACTGGCGAGCTACGCTTGGGATCGTTCTTTCAAGCAGTGAGAACGCCCTTTCAGACAGGGTAGCGCCTTTTGAAAGCCAATAGTTGATCCTTTCTTCCTTTAGGTCTGCATTCTTGTCAGCCAGCATCGGGTTGTACCACCCAAGCATTTCGATGTATTTTCCATCGCGTGGTGACCTTACATCAGCAAGGACAAGTCGGTAGGTCTGGTAATTGTTACGACCTTGTTGTCTCAATCGAATTTTTAGTGCCATATAGCATTCTCCTTTTTCCCGGACCCTTTCATCATTTCTTTTTTCAGGGCGGGCATCTCTTTAAAAAACTGTTTGATTCTCTTAAAATTTTTTACCATGCGGTTGACATCGTCGACTGTAGTAGAGCTTCCCTTGGCAATCCTTCTTCTCCTGCTTGGAACCAGCTCAACTTTTTCCGTCCTTTCATCAGGCGTCATCGACAATATCATCGCCTCTAACTTTTTAAAGTCCTTTTCTGAAGTGTCCCAGTCATCGATTTCAGGGAGGCCAGGCAACATTTTAAAGAGGGATTTTAATGACCCCATCTTTTTAATCATCGCCATCTGCTTCAAAAAGTCTTCATAGGTAAAAGCTGCTTTTCGCAACTTTTTCTCTAAATCCTTGCTCTCTTCCTCGTCAAAATGCTCTTGCGCTTTCTTGACAAGGTTGATCACATCGCCCATGCCCAAAACGCGGTCGGCCATCGACCTTGGGTTGAACACTTGCAAATCTGAGATCTTCTCGCCGATCCCTTCGAATTTCAGGGGCTTCCCTGTAATCTCCCGAATCGAGATCGCAGCTCCCGCTCTTGCGCTTCCATCGAGCATCGTAATAATCGTTCCAGTTATCGATACCCTTTTGTCAAACTCGGCTGCCGTCTTGGTCGCTTCCTGTCCTGTTGCTGCACTTGCAACAAAAAGAACTTCTTGCGGATCAAGGACCTTTTTTATCTCTCCAAGCTCTTGCATGAGCTCTTCATCAATGTGAAGGCGTCCTGCTGTATCAACAATCAATACGTCAAAGCCCTCGCGCCTCGCCTTCTCTAAGGCCTGCTTTGCTACAGCTACAGGGTTTTTCTCTCCCGCTAGTTCAAATACGGGAACTTCTATCTGGGCTCCCAGCCTTTTCAGCTGCTCGACCGCTGCAGGCCTTTGCAGGTCACAGGCCGCAAGCAGTGTTTTTTTCTGGAATTCCTTCCTCTTCAAAAATGCAGCGAGTTTAGCACAATGGGTGGTTTTTCCTGAACCCTGTAATCCACAAAGTAGGATAACTGCAGGCTTATTCTGCAAGTTGAGGGCGGCCTCCTCAGTCCCCATCAGCTCGACCAGCTCATCATGGACAATTTTAATGAACTGCTGATCAGGGGTTACTGAAGATAGAACCTCGGTTCCGACCGCCTTGTCACGTATTTTTTTGACAAAGTTGCTGGCAACAGAATAGTTTACGTCAGCGTCTAGTAGAGCAAGCCGCACCTGCCTTACCGCATCCGAAATGTTCTCTTCCGTCAATTTTTTATTGCCGGCAAGGCTGCTAAACAATTTTTGAAATTTTTCTGTTACAGCACCAAACATATCAACCTAAAAAGGATGCGCCCCCATCTCTTATTTTGGGAACAAATAATTCTCCAACTAAGATAAACTAGAAGTTATTCAAATTCAAGGAAAAAGAATCGGTCTTTCCCAGACCAGTCTTTTTCAATCCTCCTTTTTTTCCAACAAGGCTGTGAAAAAATTTCTACCACTTTTTCACCCTGGCCCATTCCGATCTCAAAAACAACTTGCCCACCCTTCGTTAAATACCGGGGTAGAAGAGCGTTCAATCTTTGATAGAACTCCGTCCCTTCCTCTCCGCCAACAAGGGCGGTCTTTGGCTCATAGAGTTTGACCCCGTCGTCCAGGCCTTTATACTCTTCTTCAGAAATATATGGCGGGTTACAGATGATCATATCGGCTTTCCTATCCCCGAAGGGCTCTAAAAGATCCCCCAGCAACAGTTCGACCTCGACGCCATTGATCTCGGCGTTCGATTTTGCAACTGCCAAAGCTTCAGGAGAGATATCTGATAACGTCACCAGAAGGTGCGGACATGCTTTTTTTAAAGAAATCCCAATTGTCCCAGATCCTGTACAAACATCCCAGACCGTCTTGATCTCAGGAGACTCTTTTAGAAAGGCAATCACTTTTGAGGCAAGGATCTCTGTCTCCTGCCTTGGAATGATCACATTATTTGATATAAAAATCCGGCAATCCAGAAAAGAAACCTCTCCTAAAATATATTCTAAAGGTTCTCCCTGGACCTTTCTTTTGAGGAAGTCGCGTAAAACAGAAAGCTCCGCTTCTTCTAAAGGACGGTCAAATTGCATGTACAGCTCGATCCTTTTGATCTTGAGAATAAATGCAATCAGCTCCTCCGCAGTCCTTCGTGCGCGGAAGACGTTGTTTTTTTCCAAATACTCAGTAGAAAGTTTTAGAACTTCTCCTAGACTTTTCATTATCCGGACAGTTTTTCTTGGTAAAAATGGGAGACAAGAGTTTGCGTGAACTCATCAAGGTCCCCTTCCATGACAAAATCCAATTTGTACAAAGTCAGGTTGATGCGATGGTCTGTGACGCGGTTTTGAGGAAAATTATAGGTCCTGATCCTCTCGGAACGATCGCCCGACCCCACCTGCATCGAACGCAAGGATGCCATTTCCTGCTGCTGCTTCCTTCTTTTTTCTTCTGCAATTTTTGCAACAAGAAGGCGCATTGCCTTATCCTTGTTCTTATGCTGGCTCCGCTCTTCCTGGCAATAGACAACGGTGCCTGAAGGGATATGGGTGATGCGGACTGCTGAATCAGTAGTATTGACGTGCTGTCCGCCTGCTCCTGAGGCCCTGTAGGTGTCGATTTTCAGGTCCTTTTCATCAAGGACGATTTTCTCGTCCTCATCAGGCTCTACAAGGACAGCGACAGTGATCGCAGAGGTATGCACCCTCCCTTGCGTCTCGGTATCCGGAACTCTTTGTACGCGGTGCGTTCCCGCTTCATATTGCATGAGCCGGTACACATTTTGCCCCGAGATCCCCATGACATATTCGCGGTAACCACCAAGCTCTGAAGGCGCACAAGACAAAAGCTCGTAGCTCCACCCTTTTTTGTCAGCGTAACATTTGTACATCCTTACGCAGTCGCCAACAAATATGGCGGCTTCATCCCCGCCTGTCCCTGCCCTTAATTCTAAGATGATATTGCGGCTATCCCGGGGGTCGGGAGGAACAAGGAGAGTCTCCAATTTCCTCTGCAAAGCTACGACCTCTTCCTCAGAACGTTTGATGTCCTCGCGGATGATCTCGATAAATTCAGGGTCCTTTTCTTCTTGGATCAGCTTATGGTTCTCTTCAAGCTGGTCTTTTAGATTTTTCCAGTGGCTCCAAACTTCCTTGATCTCGGAAAGATAGGCATGCTCTTGCGTCAGAGCACGATATTTTTTTTGGTCCGCAAGCAGGTCGGGCTGTCCCAGCAGCTCTTCGACTTCTTGCAGTCTGGCAAGGAGCTTGCGGATTTTTTCTTCCATGATTACTTCTTAGGTGTCTTTTTGACAGTTTTTGCAGCTTGTTTTTCTTCTTTTTTCTCAGTTTCAGGTTTTACTGGTTCTTTCTTTGAACTGTAGCGCTTTTTAAACTTGTCAACACGTCCTTCTGAGTCAACAAGCTGTTTGCTTCCTGTGAAGAAAGGATGGGAAGCGGAAGAGACCGCTACTCGGCAAACCGGGTATTCTTTTCCTTCAAAAACTTCTTTTTCTTTTGGCTGAAGCGTGCTGCCGCAGACAAATTTGTGGCCTGTAGACGAATCGACAAAAAGGACCTCTTGATATTGAGGATGACCTTGTTTTTTCATAGAAACTCCTTAAAAATTCTCTATATTTAGCAAAAGCTAAAAGTAAACCTTAGCTTGCCATTAAAAACAAGTGTTTTGTGTCCATTTTTATAGAAAGGTCTTGCTCAAATCGAGCATATAAAAGATAATTACTTTGCTCAAAAAAAACATCATCTTCATGCTAAGATCATTTTTTAAAACAAAGTTTACAAACGACTTTAGATGGCTCAAAAGCCTTCTTATCGGCACCCTCTGCATCAGCTTGGGGGCCATCCTCTTTGAAAGGCTCTTTGTTCTTCTTGGCGTTCCTACCCCATACGAACTTTTCGCCCTTACAAACCAAGCGATCGAAGATGGTTTTATATGGCAGTTCCTGACCTATCCCCTATTGTCGCCAAGTTATTTTGGCATGTCGATCGGCTTTCTTTTCTCCCTTCTTTTTTACTGTTATCTATTGTGGGCGATTGGAGCATCCCTCTGTAGACAAAAAGGAGAAAAAGGCTTCCTAGCGCTCTATGCAAGCTCTTCTTTGTTCGTTGGCCTCATATTGACTATCGTTCACTTTTATTATGGGACCGCCCTGAACTATTGCGGGAACAAGGCATTTACCTATACGCTCCTTTTGAGCTGGACCGCCCTAAACCCACAAGCGCGGCTGTATCTTTTCTTTATCGCTCCCATAAAAGCCAGCACCCTTATATTGATCAGCCTTTGCTTCAACCTTTTTATCGACCTTGCCAATCTGGAATTTACCGAAGTGGCGGCTTATCTTGCAGCGACCGTCTACACCTACTTGCACCTTTTATTTATTTGGAAGGTCAACAGCCCATTCCCCTTATTACATAAGGCCGAAAATAAATTACTTGAATACATGGCGCAACTTAAGTCAAAAAAGCGCGCCGGGTACTCTTCAAAAATTTATGATATCAAGACTGGCAAGACAATTGTCCACGACAAAGCTTTTTTCCACGCCGCACTTGCAAAAATTGCTTTAAAAGGGAAGAAAAGCCTCAGCTGGAAAGAAAGATGGCGCCTGTACCGAGTCAGTAAAAAATTTAATGCTGGGCGCGATTTTTAAATCCTTCTTCGCTCCTTTTGGCCACATAGGCCATGCGGGCTGTGCGAAGCCCTTCCAAAACGCCTTCCTCATAGCGAAAATGCGGGTTGTTCTCAAGCTCCGGGAAATCACAGGGCTGTAAAAGGTCGTCCGTAGTAAGGTTCGGAATGATACGGAAGGCAAGCTCCTCAACTTTTTTGTACTGCATGTCAATCAGCTCGTCAAAGAAATCTTCAGACATCCTTTTCTCCTCTTCGTTTTTGAAAGAATTCTTTTAATATTTGACCGCATTCCTCTTGCATGACCCCACCTTTTATTGAAACCGCGTGGATGGGGTGGTCAATGGTAAATAAATCGACAAGGCTGCCATTTGCCCCATGCCTGAGGTCGGGAGCTCCCCAGACCAGGCTTGCTATCCTAAAAAGGTACATCGACCCTGCGCACATGCAACATGGCTCCAAAGTGCAGTATAGGGTACATTCCTGCAGCCTCCAACCCCCTAATACTTCCGCAGCTTGTTTCAAGGCCACCATTTCGGCGTGAAAAGAAGCGTCTTTTTTCATTTCCACCTGGTTGTATCCGCTTGCGATCATCTCGCCTTTATGGACGACCACGGCACCGACCGGGACCTCTCCAAGTAAAAAAGCTTTTCTAGCCTCTTCTAAGGCCAGTTTCATAAAAAATTCATCATCCATAAAAAATTTATCAAATCGAGTTCTTTGCGAGAAACTGTATCTGTGATAGAATAAAATCTGAAAATTTAGCACCGGCGGAAACAAAAAGCAATCGTTAATGGGATTTTGTGATTGCTCAATTAAATCGGTTAAGCTACAATAGGATCAAAGCTTTCCAATATAAAATTTACACTTAACAATCTCAAAAGGAAGAATTTTTTAATGTCTTTAGATAAAGGTACCAAAGAAGAAATTACCAAAAAATTTCAACTCCATGAGAAAGATACAGGATCTGCAGACGTACAGATCGCTATCCTGACTGAAAGAATCGCTGAACTGACCGAGCACCTGAAGCTCGCTCCTAAAGACCACAATTCAAGACTCTCCTTGTTAAAATTGGTCGGACAAAGACGCAAGCTTCTGGATTATTTGAATTCTACGGATACTAAAAGGTATCAACTTTTAATTTCTCGTCTTAATCTGCGTAAGTAATTTCCCTCAGCCCTGGAAACATTTTTCCAGGGCTTTTTTCCACCCATTTACAAATAATCAGTTCTTGCTCCTTAAAAGAGCTGCTGTTATATTCCACGCTGAAGTTTTTTTAATCTGGGATGAAATGTCCATTTGCATGGAAGATTTTTTCTTCTTTGCCAGTGGCCAGTTCATCCTGAAAATCAACAGGAGTTTACCCCTATATTATGAATAAGAATACGAAAACGATTTCTATTGCCGGACGAGACATTACATTCGAAACCGGAAAGATCGCAAGACAATCCAACGGCTCGGTCCTTGTCCGCTCCGGAGATACCATCCTACTTACTACAGCATGCGCTGCGCCAGAGGCCGCCGCCGATGCTGATTTTTTTCCATTACGCGTCGACTATCAGGAAAAATTCTCTTCTGCTGGTAAAACCCTTGGCGGTTTTATTAAAAGGGAAGGAAAACCATCAGAAAAAGAAATTCTGACCTCAAGGTTGATCGATCGTCCCTTAAGGCCTATGTTCCAAGAGGGCTATTATAATGAAGTGCAAATCCTCTCGTATGTCATGTCCTACGATGGCGTGCATACACCAGAACCTTTGGCAATCTGCGCCGCATCGGCAGCTCTTGTCATTTCCGATATTCCCCTTATTAAGCCGATAGGCGCTGTCCGTGTAGGCCTTATCGATGATCGTTTCATCATCAATCCAACGCTTGAAGAGCAGAGAAAATCACGCCTGGACCTCATGCTTGCAGGAACGCACGATGCGATTTTGATGATCGAAGGAAACTGCGACTTCCTTACAGAAGAGCAGCTCCTTGAGGCGATTGAAGAAGGGCACAGTGCGATCGCAAAGATCTGCGAAGGTCTTGAAGACTGGCAGAAGAGCATCGGAAAGACAAAAGCGGTCCCAACGCTTCACCAGATCCCAAGTGAGTTGGTAGAAGAAGTCGAAAAGCTTGTTGCAGCTGACTTAAAAGCTGCCTTTAATATTAGTAAAAAACAGGACAGGGACAACGCTTTTGAAGAGATTGGAAAAAAACTGATCTCCCACTTCCTGCCTGAAGGTGTTGAACCAAAGTTCAAGAAAGGCGACGTCCTCCAGGCGTATGACAAGATCAAAGCAGCGCACATGCGCCGAATGATCCTGAAAGAAAATAGACGCCTGGACGGCAGAAATTGCCAAGAGATCAGACCGATCGACATCGAACTTGGGCTCCTTCCAAGAACTCATGGCAGTGCACTTTTTACAAGGGGCGAAACCCAGTCGATCGCAGTATGCACCCTTGGCGGAGAGAGCATGGGGCAGCGCTTTGAAGACCTCAACGTGGACAGCATAAGGCGCTTTTACCTCCAATATTCTTTTCCTCCGTTCTCCGTAGGAGAAGTCGGAAGGATCGGCTCTCCCGGCAGAAGAGAAATCGGCCATGGAAAGCTTGCCGAGAACGCAATCCACCATATCCTCCCAAGTCAAGAACATTTCCCTTATACCATCCGTCTGGAGTCGAACATTACCGAGTCCAACGGTTCGTCATCAATGGCGTCGGTATGCGGCGGCTGCCTTGCACTCATGGAAGCTGGCGTTCCGATCAAGACCCCTGTCGCAGGAATTGCCATGGGGCTCATATTAGAAGGGGACCAATATGCGATCCTTTCAGATATCCTTGGTTCGGAAGATGCTCTTGGCGATATGGACTTCAAGGTGGCGGG
>JASHWM010000158.1 GCA_030044075.1 Candidatus Rhabdochlamydia sp.
ATATTTTAAAAGATACAAGAAGGTAAAAGAATATTTGGAATCCTGCAAAGAAACGGCCAGGAAAACGGGGAAAGCTGTTACGATTACAGGCAGACAGCGCCCTATCCCTGAAATCCACAGTAAAAACCCTATGATCCGCGCTGCCGCTGAACGTTTGGCCGTCAATACCCCGCTGCAGGGGACCGCCGCAGACCTGATCAAGCTCGCAATGATCAATATTTTTGAGGAGCTCAAAAAAAATCCGGAGCTTGGGTCGATGATCCTCCAAATCCATGACGAACTTTTATTTGAAGTTGAACAAGATAAAATTTCCATTCTTTCACCTCTTGTAAAAAAAATTATGGAAAATATCTTCCTATTAAAAGTTCCTTTATCAGTAACAATTTCCGTTGGCAAAAATTGGGGGGAATGTTAGTTTTGAAGAAAATAGCGATTACAGGTGGAACGGCTTCTGGCAAATCCTTAGTTTGCCAAATCTTTAAAAATCTTGGTGTTGCCTATATCGTTGACTCAGATGAAATCGTACACCGCTTGCTTTCCCATGACATTACCTTACGAGATCAATTGGTCCCCTTGCTTGGAAAGGAAGTTGTAACAGATGGAAAGCTAGATCGAAAAAAAATTGCGGAGCAAGTTTTTTCCCATCCCGAGAAACTGCAGAAGTTGGAAAAAATCCTGCATCCTCTTGTAATCGAAGAAATAAACAACCGATACAACCAGGTCAAAAACTCACAAAACATCCCGCTGTTCATTGTAGAAATCCCCTTACTATATGAGATACAAGGTGAAGATGACTACGACGCCGTCGTGACTGTAATCAGCGAGGCGGCCCTATGCGAAAAGAGATTTACAGAAAAAAACCAAATGAAAGGACAGGATTTCAAAAATAGGATGCAAAGACAGCTCTCTCCAGAAAAAAAAGCTGCTTTGGCGGATTTTGTCCTTACCAACAACGGCTCAAGAGAAGAGCTAGAAGAAAATGTTAAAAACCTTATCCCATTATTAGTTGCATAAAAGGAGCGTCAACATTCGTATGAACCAAGAAGACAATCTGCAAAATATCCAAGAATTTGATCAAGAAAAAGCTGCCCAGCCATCTCCCCCGGAAACCATCACTCGTATTTCCGACCTCCAACGGATGAACATTGACGAACTCAATCAATTTGCCCGCAATATTGGGCTAAAAAATCTTGGGACCCTGACAAAGTCTCAGATGGTTTTTGAGATTGTCAAAACAAAATCAGAAAGGCCTGGCGAAGTTCTCGTCGGGGAAGGCGTTCTAGAAGTTTTGCCTGATGGATTTGGTTTCTTGCGCTCTCCCAACTATAACTATTTGCCATCGGCCGAAGATATTTATGTATCGCCTGCGCAAATTCGACGTTTCGACCTTAAAAAGGGAGACACCGTTTATGGAACAATTAGGTCTCCCAAAGACAAGGAAAAATATTTTGCACTCCTCAAGGTGGACAAGATCAATAACTGCACCCCAGAAAAAGCAAGGGACCGCATCCTCTTTGAAAACTTGACCCCTCTTTATCCTGACGAGCGCCTTGTCATGGAGACAACAAAAGAGAACATGACAACAAGGGTCCTTGACCTGACAGCGCCTATTGGAAAAGGCCAGCGATGCCTCATCGTTGCTCCCCCAAGGTCGGGCAAGACCATCATCCTTCAGAATATCGCGAATGCGATCGCAACGAACAACCCTGAGATCATCTTGATCGTCCTCCTCATCGACGAAAGACCGGAAGAAGTCACTGACATGATCCGCATCGTTAAAGGAGAGGTTGTCTCGTCAACTTTCGACGAACCGCCAGAAAGGCACGTCCAAGTTGCAGAAATGGCGATCGAAAAAGCAAGGCGACTTGTCGAGCATGGCCACGATGTCGTGATCTTGCTGGACAACATCACCCGTCTTGCCAGGGCCTATAACACCGTCCAGCCGCATTCAGGCAAGATCCTCACCGGCGGTGTCGATGCTAACGCGCTCCATAAGCCAAAACGCTTCTTTGGCGCTGCACGCAACATCGACCAGGGAGGCTCCCTCACCATCATTGCAACAGCTCTTATTGAGACCGGCTCTCGCATGGACGAGGTAATTTTCGAAGAGTTCAAAGGTACCGGTAATATGGAGCTCGTCCTTGACCGCAGACTTGCGGACAGGAGGGTATGGCCTGCGATCGATATCATTAAGAGCGGTACCCGTAAAGAAGAGCTGCTCTACCATCCAAACGAACTGGAAAAAATCTATCTGCTTCGCCAAGCTCTTGCCGACCTGGCCCCGCTTGACGCCATGAACCTTCTCATCAACCGTTTGAAAAAAACAAATAGCAACATCGAATTCCTGCTTTCGATGAAAGATTAACCGTAAGGAACGGGACAGTTTTTTTGGCTGTCCCCTTCCTTGATCTACAATGCTGTTCATGCAATGAGGACTGTTTTCATATTGTTCCGGTTTGTAGTCCTTACTCTTCTACTGTGCGGATGCTCAACTGCAAGCAGGCCGCCATCGGGAAATAAGACCCTTCGCATCAATATTCAACGAGAACCATTTACCTTAGACCCAAGAAAAGGCGGCGACCTCGTCTCTTCAACAGTACATTTTTTGCTTTACGAAGGCCTTACCAGGCTCTCTCCAAAAGGGACAATTGAATATATTGGAGCGAAAAAAGTCCTCATATCCAAAGATCAAAAGACCTATACGTTCCTGCTCAGGGACACATACTGGTCCAGCGGAGACCCCGTCACAGCCTTCGACTATGAAAGATCCTGGAAGGCAATGCTCGATCCAAACTTTCCCTCGCCGAACGCCTTTTTATTATATGAGATCAAAAACAGCGAAAAAGCCAAAAAAGGGGAAGTTCCCATTGACACCGTCGGAATAAAGGCCGTCGATCAGAAAACTCTCGTGGTGACTTTGGAAAGGCCCTGTTCTTATTTTTTACATATCACCACTTTTTGTTCTCTCTTCCCATTCTCAGGTGAAGGAACATACAATGGCCCTTTTCTTTTGAAGAAGTGGAAACATCACAATGAAATTACTTTTAAGAAAAACCCCACCTATTGGGCAAAAAATCAAATTTCCCTCGATCAAATTAAAATGCTCATCGTAGAAAATGAGACAACAGCCCTTCATCTCTATGAAATAGATGAGCTAGACATTATGGGGTTCACCTCCCATCTTCCTCTTGATTCCTTAAAAAAGGTTTCCGAAAGCAACCAACTTTATAAAGTCGATGCCGCAGGCACGTGCTTTTGCGTCTTTAATACAGACAAATTCCCATTTCATAATCCCAACATGCGCAAAGCCTTTGCCTATTCCATCAACCGATCTGAGATCGTAGAGCACGTCACACAGATGGATGAGAAAATTGCTACCGGGCTGATCCCTCCCCATTTAAAAAAAAGGAGCGCATCCCTGTTCCTCGATGCAGACATAGCAGCTTCCAAAGAGTATTTTCAAAAAGGCCTTGGTGAACTTCAGATCACAAAAGAAGATTTACCTGAGATCATCTTCTATTATCCCCGTTCTGAAATAAACCATCTTCTTGCGCAAACTCTCCAACAGCAATGGCTGCAAACCCTTGGGATCAAGGTTCAGCTCCAAGCTATGGACCTTAAAACGCTTCTTGAAAAACTGTCCCGCGGAGATTTTTTTATGGGACAATATACTTTTCTTGCACAGTATTTTGACTCGATGAACTTATTCGAACGCTTTAAAAATAAGAATAACCGAAAAAACTTCGCCCAATGGGAATATCCAAAATTCGCTGAGGTCCTTCAAGCCAGCCAGGTGGCAGCCCATATCGAAATGAAAGATCAGCTGCTTGATAAAGCGGAAGAATTATTGATCGAGGAAATGCCGATTGCTCCGCTATTTCATCCGACTTTTGTCTATCTGATAAAACCCCATTTGAAAAATGTTCAATTCTCCCCGATAGGATCTATTTATTTGGATAGGATATCGACCGACTCTTCTTCCAGGATAGGGAATGATTTATAGAACTCTTCCAGCCTATGGAAATGGATCGGCCGCACCAAATAGACGACCTCTCCCATATGCTTTTCAAAAAAACGGAGGGCATCGGAAGAAATCACAGGTGTTGCGACCTGAATTTTTTTTGCTTCCATGGTGATAAGGGAAGCGATGGCGACCTTCATTGTAATACCAGTTGCAATTCCCTCGTCCACCAAGATCACATGTTTATCTTTCACATCAGGCAGATCATTACAGCTTTTTTCAAAGATTCTCTTTGCCTCTTGCAATTGCTCATGAAGACCTTCTTGGGGAACTCGAAGGATCTCAATGAGGGCTTCATTGAACATGGCGATGCCATTTTCTGAAATCGCCCCTAGTGTGACATGATCATGGGAAGCAACTTTGATTTTTTTTACCTGCACAACAAAGCTGGTTAAAGACAGTTCCTTTGCAATAACCCTAGCAATTGGCACACCTCCTGGGGTAATTCCCGCTACTAGAGTATCTTCACTTGCGCGAAAGCTTTGTAATCGTAATGAAAGCTGCTTGGCAGCATCGGTTCGGTCTTTAAAAAACACTATGGACTACTCTTCATTTCGATGTCTTGATGTCTTTCGATAGTTTGTCTGCTGACTTTCTTAGGCTTCAGGTATTTTTGCATGACCTCATCAAACCGTTCCGGAACGCACTTCTCGCCACAGGTAAAAATATCGATGAAGCACGCTTCGTGTTCAGGATATGTATGAATCGTCGCATGGCTCTCGGAAAGGAGGTATGCTATGGTAATCGCTTCTGGAGAAAAGATCCATTCGACGGAGCCGACAATTGTCGCATCAGACGCTTCTATAGCTTCCTGCATAGCTGCCCTCAGCTTAGGAAAATCGATGAGAGCTTCATGATCGCATCCTGTATAATTTGCAAGGACATGCCTTCCCTTAAAAAGGTGCTCTTCCTCATTTGCATAAGCCTGCAGACCAATCGCACAAAAAACAAGAATGCAAAAGCTACGAAAGATCATATTTTTTACCTCCTAATCCCAAAATACGAATAGTTTAAAAAATTTGCGAAAAACTATCTACTGCAAAATATTTCCGTTGTTGTCTTGCGAAAAAAAAGCAAATAATTGAAATTTAGGTTAACAATAATTATTCAGGTTGTCGATGCGCATTTTGTCAGCAATCTTCCTTATCATCAGTTTGGGATGTGGATTCTATTGGGTAAGCACAAATCGCCCTGAATTGAAAATGCGTGTAGAAGAATTCATCGATGGAGGACAGCTCCATACCCTTGAGATCAAATACAGTGCCAAGCAGATCATGGAAACGCATCGAAAAGAACTCCTTAAAGACAATAGGCATACCTATCTTGAGCCAACGCTCAAGTTTTATCCTTATCTCTTGCTCGAAGTAAAGTATAATTTGTCCGATGATAAAACTCGCGAAGGGATCATCTTGTGGGATATGCTCGATGGAGAAATGGTCATCGATACAAAAAACTGGGAAAAAACCCACGGCTTTGGCGATTGCATCAATGCCAACACCCAAAAGCATGAATTCAAGATCATCAACATCCTTGCAAAAAAAGGCGGGTCGATCGACCGGGAAGGCCTCACAAAAGCCCTCAATGTCGAGAATGAGGTTTTAGATTCTTGGATCGACACTTGCCGCAAGAAAAAACTGATCGTTCAAAACGGCAACCGCTATCGCCTCCACTTGCAAAACCCAAAACTTCGAACGGTCCCCGAGACCCGCATCAGCGAGTGGCTTGTCACCAAGCCATATAAAAATGCCATCCGGTTGCCAAAGCGCTATTCGCTTGGGCAAATCGAAAGGATTTCCAAAGCTGCTTTCGGCCATGATTTCGCCATTCGTCAAACAACCGACATTTATCTTCCGATCCATAGCATTATTGTCCAAAACCCTGATGGGTCGATCCAAACCACCCATTGGAATGCAGTCAATGGGAAGAAGCTCACCGGCGCCTACTTCATGCCCTAAATCTTTGAACACTTGTTCAAAAATTTTCCTTGATATATCTTATAGGGGTAGTTCCTTTTTTAGGTAAGCAATCGATGCTCCGGCTAACGCTTCTATTCATTTTTTTTATTTTGACTTTGCAAAGCGAAGAATATGTAGATATCAACGCCCAGATCTCTTTGAGGACACAGCAATATTCCACTGGGAGCTATGAAAAAATTATCGTTTCTTCACCGCCTAGGACGGGGAGCACCCTTGTATTTAATGTGTTGAGGTTTTTGTTCGAAGACCAGGCCGTGTTTGACCAGTCAACCTATAATAAAAAAATATCAAATGCGAAAGTAGAAAAAACACATACCATTTCCTACCCTAAAGAAAACCAATTTGTATTTATTCCTATTCGAAATCCCATCGATGCCTGCTATTCAAATTATAGAATTTTCCATAAAGATCGCCATATCTTGGAAGTCCTTGAAGAAATCACAGAGCCCTATATACAAAGCCTGATCTTCATAGAGTCTTTAAATAAATACCCAAATGTGGTCTGTATAAAATACGAAGATTTTTTGGACAATTTTGATTATTTGTTTGATCTAATCGAGAAGATTTTTTCCATTACTATCCACGATTATGACAAAAATCTAATAGCGCATGCCCTCTCTAAAGAAAATGTTTTGGCCAATATACAACAATATCCCTCCTTCAATGAATATCATCCGGCGACGCATTTGCATGGCGAACATATTGATCTAAAAGTCACACCTCAAAAAGCTCAAGACAGAATTAAAGCGAGAATCAGAGAAAAATTGAAACCTTATGAAGAAGTCCTTAAAAAATGGGGATATGGCTCATTTGCATTATAAAGCCGGGATCTTTTTCTTTTTTAAGAAACTCAACATGCTCGGGCTGTCACTACTCTTTGGCCTTTTTCTTTTGCCTTTGCTAAGTGAAGAATATGTCGATATCAACGCCCAGATCCCCTATAGAACGCAACAATACCCCATGGGCAACTATGAAAAAATCCTGGTTTGTTCGCCCTACCGCACGGGAAGTACACTCCTGTTTAATGTCCTGCGATTTTTGTTCGAAGATGTAAGGGTGTTGAATCAGTCGACCTTTGAAAAAAATGTGCCGAACGCAAAAGTTGGGAAGGCGCATGCTATTTTTTCTCCCAAGAAACATCATTTTATATTCATACCAGTAAGAAATCCCCTAGATGCCTGTTACTCGTACTGCAGATTTCAATATAAGGACAAAGAGGTCTCCGAAACCGACCTTGACAAAATTGTAGATGACTATATCCAAAAAATGACTAAGGCAGATTTACTTCTCCAAAAGCATAAAAATGTCATCGCATTAAAATACGAAGATTTTGCAGAGGATTTTGATTACTTATTTGATTTAATCCAGGCAGTCTTTTCCATTCAGGTCCATGAGAAAGACAAATGTTTAATAAAGAAAGCCCTTTCCAAAGAAAACGTTGCTGCCAATATTCAAAAATATAAATCATACAACAAATTTGACCGGTCCACACATTTTCATGGCAATCACATTGACTTAACTACTACACCTACGCAAAGACAGGAAATTTTAAAATCTCGAATTCACGAAAAATTGGAGCCATATGAAGACCTTTTTGAAAGATGGGGATACACTCTTTCAACTTCCTAAAAGATAGGCCTATGTTTTTAATCAAAGGGAAAAATGCTGAAATTTATCCTCTTATTTAGTCTTTTTCTAGTCCCTCTATATAGCACAGAATATCTTGATATCAATGATCAAATTGCAAACAGGACGCAGCAGTACCCAACGGGCAAATATACAAAGCTGGTCGTATTCTCACCAATGAGAACAGGAAGCACTCTTCTCTTTAATGTGCTGAGATTTTTATTCGAAGATATAAGGGCAATCAATCAATCCACGTTTGAAAAAAATGTTCCCCACTCAAAAGTAGGGAAAACCCATGCAAAGTTTCCACCAAATAAAAACCTGTTTGTATTCATTCCTGTCCGAAATCCGATAGATGCCTGCTATTCGAAATGGAGGATTCAATCCAAAAACAAACATAATTATCAGGTAAATGAGATCGAACTAGATAGCATCGTAAGAGATTATATCCATGAGCTTAAGGGAGCGGAATTAATGGGGACTTCCCACTATCCGAACGCAATGTGCTTGAGGTATGAATATTTTGTAGATAATTTTGACTACCTATTCAATGTAATCGAGAAGACTTTTTCTATAAAAATTGATGTGAGGGATAAAAATTTAATAAAGAGGGTGCTATCTAAAGAAAATGTAACCGCGAATACTAATAAATACAATTCCTTCAATAATTATAGCCAAATCACACATTTTCATGGAGAGCATATCGATCCAAAAACCACGCCTCCCGAAGTTGAAAAAAACCTGAAAGTTAGAATTGCAAACAAATTAAAATCATATCATCATGTCCTGGTAAAATGGGGATATCCCGGTTTTTCCTAAGCTATGAAATACATTTTTCCTCCTTCATTGCTATTTGTTTTGTTTTTGTTTCTTAGTTCTTTACAGGCACATGACAAAGCGATCGTGTTTTCTGGAGTAAATGGTCTATGCAATCGGCTCCGCGTTCTCGCATCATGCGAAATCCTTGCGGAAAGTACAGACCGAAAACTTCTTGTTTACTGGTCTCTTCCTGAGGAGCGACCGACAGTAGGATATGCGGATTGGAAAGATCTTTTTGCTGAGCCTGCTCTAAACTATATCGATCATCTCCCCTCTAATGCGCCCCTATATAAATTCAATAAGGAAGAGATACACACTTTACTTTCTACGTTGAATCTACAAATCGCGCTCGAACCCTATATCGAAGAAGATCCAAATATTGTTTTGCTATATTCAAATTCCGCTGGCGCTGAAGTATCCATCACAATCCCCGAAGAATATGATACGGTTATTTTCCAGACCATCCATAACATCAAACCAAACGGGATGTCCAATGAGGAGTTCTATCAGAAGAAAAGAGAGTTCTATGACAAACTAGTCCCGGTTCCCTATGTACAGGATGCAGTAAAAAGAATTGCTCCATCAATTACTGAGAAAACAGTCGGCGTACATATCAGGACCACCGACCTCCTCAAGTCGATTGGGCAGCAAAAGCCAGCCTATGAAAAATATCAAATCGCAATGCGCGAAGAATTAAAAAAAGACCCCAGCACAAACTTTTATTTGTGCACGGACTCAAAGGAAATATTATATTATTTCCAATTAGTTTTCTTTGGAAAAATCCTCCACAATCCTGCGATCGAATATCATGCAAATGGCTCGGATTGCTCGGTCAAACGGAACACGATACAAGCCCAGAGGGACGCCCTTGTCGATCTGATCTTACTTTCAAAAACTAGAAAATTGATCGGCACAAAGTACAGCAGTTTCAGCTATGAAGCGGCCTGTATGGGAGGAATCCCCATGGTCGCGATCAGCCATGACTAGAGCTTTCAAGAAAGCTGCTATTATTTTTTTTACCATCCATGACCTTTCTATGAATTTTCGATTTCTTTGCCCAGTTCTATCCCGCAGCTTGCTAAAAAACTATCAAGATGGTTAGAATGTGCTGCTTTTCCTAGGGAGAGATGGCTGAGTGGCCGAAGGCACGTCCCTGCTAAGGACGCGTACCTCTAAAGGGTACCGTGGGTTCAAATCCCACTCTTTCCGTTCAGGCCTTGAATCTTTTGATCCAAGGCCTTTCTTTTAAATCTGTCGTATTTTATAAATCGAGCTAAAACGGCAAACGCAATGACAGAGACACCAAAAGTAAAAATCCCCCCAAATTCCAAAGAATCTGAGATGATGGTGCTTGGGTGCATGCTCACAAGCATCAACGCCCTCAATGTGGGAGCCGACCTATTAGATGAATCTGATTTCTACTACAATGAGCATAAGATCATTTTTCAGTCGCTGAAGACAGCGTACAAAAATGAAAAGCCTGCCGATGTCCACTTAATTTGCGAGGAGCTCAAAAGAGCTGACAAACTCTCTGCGGTTGGAGGAGTGAGCTACGTCACGTCGCTTGCCCAATACGCCGGGACGTCCGCCTATATCGAAGAATACGCGGAGCTTGTCCAGAACAAGTCTCTTCTGCGCAAGATGATCTATGCTGCGCAGGAGATCGAAAAGACTGCTTTGGAAGAACCCGAGGATGTGCATGATACACTTGATGCCGCCCAAGCGAAATTTTATGCGATCAGCCAAAACGCCAATCCAAACTCTGGGATCCTGATCAGGGATATTTTATCGGGAGTACGCTCAGAGTCCCGCATCCCCTATCTGAAAGAGCTGCAAGAAAGGCAGGAAAAGTTTCTAACAAAAGACCCAAACGACCCGGGAATTACAGGGATCCCGAGCCATTTTATCGATCTGGATAAAATGATCAACGGCCTAAGCCCTTCGAACCTGATTATTTTAGCGGCAAGGCCTGCGATGGGAAAATGTGTCGTCGGAAGTACAAAGATCATCGATCCCATAACAGGAATGCTCCACAGCATTAAAGATCTTGTTGCACAAAGTTCTGGCAATATTGCCACACTGGCCCATGATTGGTCTCTTACTTCAGCGCGTCCTTCTGCATTTGTTGCTGATGGAGTGAAACCGACTTTTAAAATGGCAACAGCGCTTGGCCGGGAAATTGAAGCGACGGCTGTGCATCCCCTCCTTACTATTAGCGGTTGGAAACGTCTTGAAGAACTCTCAGTAGGCGACCGGATCGCGGTTCCTAGATCTTTACCCTATTTCGGGAGAAAGGAATGGCCGGAACATAAACTCATTGCTCTTGGATATTTTATTGCGGATGGCTGCCTTAGGAAGAAGAACCCTTCCTTCACAAATACAAATTCTAAAATCGTTGCCGATTTCAAAAAGGCCATTTCCTCTTTTGGGCCAGTAATAATAAGGGAAGAAAAAAATTCCCATAGGTCCCCTTCCTATTTTGTCTCTCTTGATCGCCAGCCTCTGCAGCAACTAAAGAACACCTTTGCAGCTGCGCTCAATAACTTGGCTCTCTCAAAAAAGAGACAGATCTATGAACTCGCTACATCTTTAGGCCTTAATAAGTCAAATGTATGCGCCTGGGCCCATGCGGCAGCAATGCCTTCTCAGCCAGCGTGCGCCGTTCTACAAGAAAATTTTCCTGAGCTGCCTTCTTTTTCTTCCGCCGTAAGGGTCAACCCGGTAACACAATGGCTTGAAAGCCTTGAATTGATGGGGAAAGATGCTCATCAAAAAACGCTCCCAAAAGAAGTGTTTGAACTGACGAAACAAAATTTGTCCCTTTTGATAAATAGGCTCTTTTCCTGCGATGGTACAGCTTATGTAGCAAATGCTGACAGCACCCCTTTTCCAGTGATTGCGTATGCTTCGGTCTCAAAAACTTTGATTTCCCAACTACAACACCTCCTGCTCCGCTTTGGCATACTATCCAAAGTTCGTTCAAAAAAAACCACCTCCTCAAGCAAAGTTTTCTCCTCATTTGAACTTGAGATCCACGGGAAGGATAATTTAATTCGCTTCTGTGAAGAAATTGGTATTTTCGGCAAAGAAGAGGCCATTTCCAAACTCCTGGAACACGTCCTTTCAATACCGCCGGGCTTTACTAAAGACACGATCCCCATTGAAATATGGGATGCAATCCGTTCAAAGAAGGGTGAAAGAAGCTGGCAATCCCTATTTAGAATGAAAGGACTTCTCACTCCTTCCAACCTGCATGATGGAAAACGCGCACCACGGCGCGACACACTCGCTAAATTGGCCTATGTTTTAGACGATGTGGAATTGAAACAGATCGCAGAGTCGGACGTTTATTGGGACAGGATTGTGTCGATTGAATATAGCGGCGAGCAAGAAGTCTTTGATTTGACAGTAGAACATACGCACAATTTCGTTGCCAATGACATTATTGTTCATAACACAGCGCTTGCGATCAATATTGCTGAGAATGTCTGCTTTAGAAATGGCCTTCCCGTCGGGATCTTCTCTTTAGAGATGAGCGCCGAGCAGCTCCTCCACCGTATCATCTGCTCACAGGCAGAAGTTGAATCGGACAAGATCAAAACCGGTTCGATCAATGGCATTGAGTACCAAAGGATCGTCGCCGGTGTTAATTCGATGCAAAAGCACACAATGGTCATCGATGACCAGCCCGGTCTAAAGATCACCGACCTGCGCTCAAGGGCCCGCCGGATGAAAGAAGCCTTTGATATTTCATTGCTTATTGTGGATTACCTTCAGCTTTTGTCTGGTTCGGGTTACAGCCGCACAGCAGAGAACAGGCAAAACGAGATCTCGGAAATTTCCCGCATGCTCAAAAACCTGGCCAGAGAATTGAACATCCCCTTGATCTGTCTATCGCAACTTTCGCGAAGAGTTGAAGAAAGGCAGGGGCATCGTCCCATGATGTCTGACCTTCGCGAATCAGGCTGTTTATCTGGAGATACTGTAATAGTCAATGCTCTAACTGGAAAACGCCATACGATTAAAGACCTTGCTGAGCGTAAAGAACAGACCCCTATTCCTGTACAAGCAATCGATCCAGAAGAATGGAAGACCGGCGTTCATCAAATGACCAAGGTTTTTTATTCAGGCAAAAAGAAAGTGTACAGCCTCAAAACACGAACAGGCAAATTGATCAAAGCTTCTGCAAATCATCCCTTCCTCAAATTAGAAGGGTGGGTAGCTTTAGAAGACCTAAAAATTGGTGACAGGATTGCAGTTCCTAGATCATTAGTTCCAAAATCGATGGCCAAGTCTATGAACAAAGAGGAATCGATGCTTTCTGCAAACCAATCCTACACTCCTACTTCTGATGAGAGAGGGATTTCTCGAAGCAGTACCGGAGTTTTGACCGAAGTCCTTCCTTCAAAAGTTTTATATAATCTATCTCATTCTGATGTTTACTGGGATCAGATTGATTCAATTGAGGAATTGGGCGAAGAGGATGTTTATGATGCGACAGTTCCTGGAGTTCACAACTTCCTTGCCAACGATATCTATGTTCATAATAGCATCGAGCAGGACGCGGATATTGTGATGTTCCTTCTGCGAAGAGAATACTACGATCCTTATGATAAGCCCGGCACAGCAGAGCTCATCATCGCAAAAAACCGTCATGGGGGCGTGGGAAGTGTGAACCTAACTTTCCGCAAAGAAGTTGCCCAGTTTGCCAATTATTCCCC
>JASHWM010000159.1 GCA_030044075.1 Candidatus Rhabdochlamydia sp.
CACAGGATGTCTATACGTCCTTGACGAACCTACGATCGGCCTGCACCCGCATAATACCGCGCTCCTCCACGAGGCCCTTATCCATCTAAAAAATCTTGGCAACACTTTGGTCCTTGTCGAACACGATCCCATGACGATCCGCATCGCCGACTACCTCCTCGACTTTGGGCCGGGATCGGGAAAGCTGGGCGGCAAGATCACTGCTGAGGGAACACCAGAAGAGATCGTCCGCAACCCCGCTTCACTAACTGGCGCATACCTTAGCGGACAAAAGAAAATCCCTATTCCAGCAAAAAGACGAAAAGGAAGCTCATTTATCTCGATCAAGAACGCCTCCTTGAACAACCTCAAGAATATCGATGTGGACATCCCCTTGCAAACCTTTACCTGCATCACTGGCGTTTCAGGATCGGGAAAATCCACATTGATGAACGACCTTCTCCACCCTGCCGCGCAAAAAGCTCTTTTTTCAGAGCTGGATGAGATTGAGATGAAGTCTTGCAACATCCTTGGGCTTCATCAAATCGACAAACTGATCGTGATCGACCAAAACCCCATCGGCCATACGGTCCGCGCCGATGTCAGCACCTATACCGACCTCCTTACACCGCTCCGTCATTTTTTTGCGTCGCTCTCAACTGCCAAAATGAGGGGCCTTCAGGCAAAGAACTTCAGCTATAACCATCGAAGGGGGATGTGCACAACCTGCTTCGGCCTCGGATATAAGAACATCGAGATGCAGTTCCTCCCTCCTGTGACGGTCGTGTGCGACTCCTGCCAGGGCTTTCGCTTAAATCCGCTGAGCCTGCAAGTGACCTATAAGGATAAAAACCTTGGCGAGGTCCTTAAAATGACCGCTGTGGAAGCAAGGGAGTTTTTAAGCGTCATTCCAAAAGCAGTAAAGATCTTGGACACCCTTATTGCTGTCGGCCTAGGTTATGTACCTTTAAGCCAGGAAATTGTCACGCTCTCTGGCGGCGAGGCCCAAAGGATCCGCCTGGCGAGAGAACTCTCCAAGCGCTCCACAGGAAAGACCCTCTATCTCTTTGACGAACCGACTATCGGTCTTCACAGCGATGATATCGCAAAGCTCCTCCCCATCTTCCATAAGCTTGTCGAGAAGGGCAATACCCTGGTCATGATCGAGCATAACCTCGACCTTATTGCAAATGCAGACTTCGTGATCGACCTCGGCCCTGAGGCCGGCCTTGAGGGGGGCCGCCTGATGGCAAAGGGAACTCCCGAAGAGGTGTCCTTACAACCCAAGTCCCACACTGCCAGGTACTTAGCTGAATACCTCAGCGCTTCAAAGTCATAAACTATTCATAATTAATGGGGATAAATCCTTCATCCGGACGCATTTAATTACAAATACTTAGAAATAATATAATGAAACTATATTTACATTATTGATATTCATCTATATAATTTCTATTTTTAACAATAAAATTTTAATTAATATGCACTCATTACAATTATTAAAACAAAATCTTGACCAGAGCGTCCAAGCATTCAATGCCTCTCCTGAAAGACCTTTCTATCTTGATCAAACAGGCGTGTACGTACCCTCCAAGGGGAAAAAAAATGAAAGCACGATCCTCGAGCACGCAATAGGATGCATGAAAACTATCCTTGCCGATTACAACCTCGGCATGCAAAGTCGTGAATACGCGATCGGCGAGGATCAGTCCGAATTGATCGAAGCAAATAAGGCAAGGCTTTCTTTCCTTGTCAATTACATTCATTCCATTTCGAGTTTTAATCCAGATACTCTCAGCACCGACACTCTTCTCAACTACCGCCAAGCTGTTATGATCGGGCGGATGCCTGCTGCAGTATCGCAAGAAGGCCATGGCTCATATGAAATATTGGTGGATGAAGGTTATCGTCTTGATGGCACATCGCTTCCCCAAGATCCTCACCAAAGAGCAGAAATTGAAAACGTTCGCAGTGGGGTCATTACCCTTGCACATCTATGTGCAGCACATAATATCTCTTACTGGCTTGAGGGAGAACTGCTCCTTGGCACCCATCACAATGGAGATGTTCTTCCTTATGCCCCTAAAGGGACCTTTGCTTTTCTGGATACAGATTTTGATCGAGTAAAAAGCGCTTTGAAAGCAATTCCATCAGATGGCCAAAACAAATACGCGGTAGAAGACTGGTCTTCACGAGACCCTCAAACACAAGAAAAAGGGAAAAATTATTTAAAACTGAAAATAACCAATTTAGAAAGCCGTAAGAGCGTTTACATCTCTTTATATTTTTATCATCGCGATGGAGATACACTTACTTGGTTAGATCCCAATAAAGGCAACTCAAATGGGTCTCCCTATTTTGCAGTCCCTTTGAAAGGCCATCTTGTCTTTCCCTTAACCGAAGCAATATTTCAAGGAACGAGCGTTTCTGTCCCTGCAAAAACAAATGACTATCTTGTATTTAAATACTCCGACATCCGCCCCAAAAAATCTTTCGATGCTGAGAGGCGGATATATCTTAACACGACGGGTGATATGTATGTCAGAGAGCAGCGGTCTATAATAAGAACCCTTCCTCCTCTAGCTTCTGATGACACTATAACGTTCTCTGGAAGTCATGCGAACATTCCGGTATTGCACCGGCCAAAAAAAGAAAAACACGAAAAATGGAAGGATGTCATCCAACAGGTCCACAAGCTTTTTGAAAAACTCCATATTGCCTATTGGGTAGAAGCGGGCACTCTGCTTGGCGTTTTCCGGCACGGAGAAATTATCCCCTATGACCACGATACCGACATCGCGACATCGCAAGCAAACTTTAATGCGATTTATGAATTATTTACGCTCCCGGATGATGCTCTCCTTTCTAAATATGGCATCAGAAGAGAAGACTATGCCATCTTGAACAAAGCTAAATATAAGATAGAAGACTGGTCCTCCAAAGTAGTTGATGAGGTCACGGGGCAAAAAGTCTCTGAAAAAAGTTATCTCCGCTTAAAATTGATAGAAGCACACACTCATTTGGACATCTATATGTACCAAATTGATTCAGACAGGAAAACTGTTTCTTGGATAGACCCTCATTTGAGAAGTCACTGCTATCCAAAATGGCACACAACTATTCCTTACGACGCATTGTTCCCCCTCCATAAAGCCCGCTTTTACGATGGCGAAGTCCGCGTGGTCAATAAGACCGAAGAGTATTTGCAAATACGCTATGGCGACCTCACTCCAAACAAAGTATGGAATGCCTCTAAAGGCAGATATGAGAATGTCCATGGGCATGAATATAATACCGGAGAACACTCTGCTGTGAGCGCTAAAGCGGCTGAAATATCTTCTGATGAACAAAGGGGCATGAGACTTGTTGACCCAAACAATTCATAAATCACTTATAATCAATCTATAACTGTTTTCTACACATCCTATAAAAACATTAATATTAAATTGATTAATTTTTGTTTTACATTATTTTAAAAAATACATATAATACTAATTAAAATATAAATTTTATAATAAATATGTCAAATATAGCCTTATTAAAGCAAAACCTTGATAAAAGCGCAGAAGCCTACAGGGACATGGCTCCCGACGCTGGATCCTTTTATATTGACCAAACAGGTATACTCTCCCTCTCCACAGGAAAAATAACTGAAAACAAAATTATCGATCACGCAATAGGGTGTCTGAAATTCATCCTAGCCGATTATAACCTGGCCCTGCAGAAACGTGAATACGGAATTGAGGGCGACCAAGCAGAATTGATCGAAGCAAACAAAGCAAGGCTTTCATTTCTTATAAGTTATATTCATTCCCTTCCAGCTTTTAATCGCGATGCTCTTAAAAACGACACTTTACTTAACTACCAGCAAGCTGTTTTGATCGCGCAAGCATCTTCTGCAGCATCTACAAACAAATCCACTTCTTCACAAGCGGGCATAGTGACGAAACTCGGCGCAATGAAGATAGACGACGAGGATACATATGAAATGGTAGGGCAGGATGATTATCGTCTCGACGCGACATCGCCTCCCGGAACTTCCCACCAGAGAGCAGAAATTGAAGAAGTCAGAAGAGGGGTTGCTACCCTTGCAGAACTTTGTACAGCATATCAT
>JASHWM010000160.1 GCA_030044075.1 Candidatus Rhabdochlamydia sp.
TCTTCGGACATCTTCCGGATCGCGGTTGCAATGTCTTCGTTCCAGCCTTTCACGATATCGCAATGAAGTTTTACCATCGCAATATACGGGGCGGCCTTCTGAATGATATCGATCAGCTCGCCGGGGTCTGTAAGGTCGACAGTTAAAACAAGATTTGATTGTTTCTTTTCCATAATGGCAAAGATTCTTTTTTGAAGGACATTTTCACAAAGTTCTCCCCTTTGCCGATAAGAGTTAGGGCTTTCAGAAGAAACCGTATAGTGGATGGCGGGCGGGCAATCAGATGGCTGCATATTATCTCCGTTAGAATAAGAATTAAAACGACCTTTTTACAAAAAAAGATCATTTTTTAATATACATATTAAAAAGTTGAAAATTATTTAAAAAAGCGGTCCAACACTCCTCTATTTGATGCTATGAAACAAAATTCCCCCTAAAAAAAACAATTTTGCTAAAATGGCGTAATTTTAGGAGAGAAACAAATGAAAAAAGTCCCCGTAAAAGATTTTTATATTGGTGAGGACGAGCCGCTTGCTGTCATGTCAGGCCCTTGCGTGATCGAAGGAGAAGAAGAGGCCATGCAGTCGGCGAGGCAGCTAAAAGAGATCTTCTCCTCGCTCAAGATCCCTTTCATTTACAAGTCAAGCTATGACAAGGCCAACCGCTCTGCCTATCACTCCTTTCGGGGCCCTGGGCTCAAAGAAGGACTTCGGATCCTTGCTAAGGTCAAAAAGGAGCTCGACCTCCCGGTGTTGACCGATGTCCACTCTCCTGAAGAAGCCATCGAAGCGGCCAAAGTGTGCGACATCATTCAAATCCCGGCCTTCTTATGCCGCCAGACAGACCTTGTGGTCGAAGCGGCAAAGACAGGGTGCGTGATCAATGTCAAGAAAGGGCAGTTCATGGCCCCTTGGGATGTGGAGAACATCGTGAAGAAAATCGAAGTGGCAGGCAATGAAAAGATCATCCTGACAGACAGGGGGACAAGCTTTGGCTATAACAACCTTGTCAGCGACATGAGATCGATCCCGATCATGCAGAAGTTCGGATTTCCTGTATGCTTTGATGCATCGCATTCTGTCCAACTCCCCGGAGGGAACGGGTCCTCCTCTTCCGGACAACGAGAGTTCATACCAATCTTAAGCAAAGCTGCGATCGCGGCAGGCTGCAACGCCCTGTTTATCGAGTCGCACCCTAACCCCAAAGAGGCCAAAAGCGACAAAGACAGCGTATTCCCTTTTGCAGAACTTCCCAACTTGCTAGAAATACTAAAAGAGATCTATCAAACCATCCACAAGAAAAGATAATGTTCCGGACAGCCACATTCCTCTCTTTCATCCTGCTCGGCATCCTTTTCACATCTTGGTATAAAAAATATGCCGTGATGCGAAAGTCCGACATCGCAGCATTTGAGAGGATCATCAAAGAGAAATACGACCCGGAAGCGCAAAGCTCTTCCTCGGCCTATCAGACGCGCAGGGGCGTTGTCAAAGACCTATGGTACTCTCAAGAAGATGACATAAGGGTGCACCACCGCATCTCTAGCGAATCTTCGATCCTGACGATGGTTGCAAAAAAAAATAAGGTCGATCTGTTCGAAAACCTTGAGAACATCCACTGCTTGATGCAAGAGAAGGTCTATTACTCGGCCCTTCACGAGCCCATGCAACAGGTCCGTTTTTTTTCTGCGAACGATGGCACCTACCATTATTCCACCCAGCAGTTCCTTGCACAACGAGTTAAGCTCTCGCTGCATCGGCTCTCTGGCCATTCCCTTCCCGAAGAGGTCGACCCAATGCAGTCATTTCTTCAGGGGATTGCAGAGGACGTCTCTTTTTCCATCAATAACAAAATCCCCGAGTTCCATGCAGAGCATTTTAGGGCAAACCTCAAGCAATCAGAAGTTTTTCCAAAAATCAGCGAGCAAAAATAAGTTTTGGTTGATTTCACATCGAAACTGCATTATAAAAAGGTGATCTTCCTAGAGGCTACTTATGAGAACACTTCTTTTTTTATCTTGCTGCATCTTTGCCCTTCATGCTGATAACGAGGTCAATTCCAATTACCTGTCGTCAACAACAGCCTCGTTCGATGGAAACTCCCTTCTGCTGCAAGGACACGTCCTCCTCGACCATGGCATTGGAAAACTTTCCGCAGAAAAAGCTTCCCTGCAGAGGCAGGACGGTGGAAAGGATTTTCCATTTTCTCTGATCGACCTTCAAAAAGATGTCCTTGTCACACTTCAAAACCAGGCAACCTTGGCCTGCAATGAGGCCCATTTAGATTTCACAACGCTTAAAGGGCTGTTAGCATCCAAAGAAAATGAGCATGTCACCTACACTGATAAGCTCTCAGAACTCCTCACAATAACGGGAAAGATTGTCGAGATGGGCATGAAAAAACTGGACAATCAGAATAAGGCCCAGTATGACGTCGAATCGATTTTGCTAAAAAAGCAGATCCAGGTGAAATACGGCGAGCGGTTCACCCTTCATTCCGATGCAGCCCTCTATCATCCTGAGTCTTCCCAAAAAAGACACATCCACGCTTATTCTGAAGAAGCAAACGGGACCTGCGTACTAGAAAACAAAGAGGGAAGGATCCACGCAACCGACATGGACGTGTTCATCGATTCTTCCGAGATCCATATGAAACAACCCAAGGGAGTCCTCTTCATCCCCAACAAACAGCAAATTACCTTTTCTTCAGAGGAACTGCTCTGGAACCAAAACGACTCGACCATTACTTTGAAGGCGAGCGTAGAAGTGGAAGACCCCTTCTTCGGCAAGCTTACAAGCAAAGACCGCCTGATCCTTTCACAGAACGCTAAAAAAGGAAAAAAAGCCTTCCACCTCATCCAGGCAAAAGGCCATAGCACCATCACCTACGCTGAAAAAGACACTTTTCACAAACTTACCTGCTTTGGCTCTTTGAAGCTAGACAGGGACCGCTCCAACGCCTCGGCTGAAAGCCCATCCACGCAGGGAAGTGTCTCTGCCGCCCAACAGATCCAGTATGAAGAAGAATCGATGTTGATCAATGCAGACAGGGCGAACATGGAATATTCCATGATCGGATCGACCTACCAGCCCATCTCTGTCACCTTGAAAGGGAATATACGGATGATTTCCAAAGACCCCAAAAAACCTGTTCGCTGCGCGATTGCCGATAGGGCCACCTACTCTCCAAGCACAAGGACGTTCATCTTAGCTGCCAATCCCGGCAACAAGGTCCTTTTCTGGGATGAAGGGGAAACCCGCAAGATCAGTGCGCAAGAGATCCATATCACTCAGGAGAGCGAAGACCAGAAAGAAAGCATCAAAGGGGTCGGGAATGTCACCTTTACTCTTTCTCAAGAAGAGAACAAACTGCTCCAAAAAATTTTCTCCCAGTATTTTATCCCGCTATAACGATGTCTGATGTAATTTTAGAGACCAAAGACCTTATCAAGACCTACGGAGATAAGCATGCCGTAAACGGCCTTAGCTTCTTTGTCAGAAAAGGAGAAGTCGTCGGCCTTCTTGGACCTAACGGAGCTGGAAAAACAACCGCGTTCTATATGACGATCGGGCTGATCAAGCCCGATGGCGGAAAAGTGTTTTTCAAAGGGATCGATGTCACCGCTTTTCCGATCCACGAAAGAGCGAAAATGGGCATGGGGTACCTTGCGCAGGAGCCTTCCATTTTCCGCAACCTTACCGTTGAGCAAAATATCCTCTGCATCCTGGAAACGCAAAACCTCTCCAAGCAAGAGCAGAAAGACAAGCTTGCCATGCTCCTGAGCGAGCTGCACCTTGAAAAACTGGCGAAAAAACCGGCCAGCGCCCTTTCAGGGGGTGAGAGAAGGCGCCTTGAAATTACAAGGGCGCTTGTCACGGAGCCTTCCCTGCTGCTCCTTGATGAGCCTTTTGCCAATATCGACCCAATCGCCATCGATGACGTCCAGCACCTCATCCGCCACCTCAAAACAAAGGGGATCAGCGTGCTGATCACCGATCACAATGCAAGGGAGATCTTCTCTATTGTCGATAGAAGCTATCTCATTCGTGATGGAAAAGTCTTAATGTCAGGGAGTGTGGAAGAGCTCCTGCAAAACCAGGAAGCCCGCAAATCTTATTTTGGGGAAGATTTTAAATTATAGTTCAAGCTCTTCAATTCCCCTTAGCACAGCTTCTAGGGGAAGAGAAGTCAAGCAGTCGCTCTTTTTGCTTCCGCCGCATCCATCAAGGTTGCAAGGGCGGCAGGCAAAATTTCCTGCTGCAATAAAGGACCTCGGATGTCTCCATGGGCCCCAGTTTTTTTCTGAAGTCGGCCCGAAAATAACGACAACAGGTGTCTTAAGCGCGCTTGCCATATGAAGCGGGACAGAGTCGACGCACACTAGGCATTTTGCCATTTTTACAAGGGCAGCAAGCCCTTTTAACGAGGTCTTGCCTCCAAGGTCCAGGACAGGGATGTGGGGGATGGGAGATAAAATCTCTTCGACCATCTTTTTTTCCACTTCATCAGGGCCTGAGCTGATCACGACCTTCTGTCCAGACAAGTGCAACGTCTCGATGAGGGCTGTGAACTTTTCTTTCGGCCAGCATTTAAAACGCCACCTTGATGCAGGGTGAAGAAGAAAATAACTTCCTTTTTCAATCCCATGCCCAAGCAGAGTTTTTTCAATCTTTTCCGCTTCATTTTCAGGAACTGACAGATGCAGGTCCCTCTCTTCGCTTGGGAAAATCCCAATCCTGCGGAGCGCATCGAGCTGTCTTTCGACCGTATGGCGCGGGAAAGGGCAATTTTTGACAATATGCGTGTAGCTTTTTTTCTTTCCAAGGAACCCGGAATTCCCGGGATCAAAACCCACCCTGACTTTGGCCTTTGCGGCCATGGCGACGATCGCGCCCCTGTCCCCTTCGGTCAGGTTGATGACAAGGTCGTACTTCTCTTTTCGGATGGCCCGTAGAAGTGTAATTTCTTTTTGAAGTTTTTTGAAAAAAGAGAGCTTTTTCCACGCTCTGTCGTACAAGAAAAACTTTGAGATCGCAGGGTGCCCCTCAAGCATCGGCGCTGTGTCCTTGTAGAGGTATGCATCGATCTTTGCATTCGGGAAAGCCTCTTGCAGGACACTGAAGACGGGAGATGTGAGAAGCACATCCCCGTGGTGCCTCATTTTAACGATCAGTACTTTTTTTACCCCGGAAAGATCGGGGTAATTGCCATAGTTCATAGTCCACCCAAAAACGTTCCCTATAAGGGTATTCCCTTATGGAAACAAAATCAAGCTATTCAGGATTTTTTCTGGTAAAGAAAAACTTTGGCAACATTGGTCTTATGCACCAGGCCGTCTTCACTTGCGATAGTCTTCAGATATGCCTGTAATGCCTCTGTCACTTCCTGCTGCTTGCCGGACTGCTTCACATCGTTCCAAGCGCTCGTCGATTGGACATGCTCAATGGCTTCGCCTATGGTATAGTGGTATTCACATTCAATCCCCGTTGAGACCACTTCTTTGAACCCATTCCTCTCAAGGACTTTCTGAGGCTCAAAATCATGCCTTGGGTCTGTCATCTCGTACCCGATGACCGATTCGATGATCTCTGTCCGGACCTTCCTGTCGATTCCAACATTTGCGCTTTGCACAACACAAACAAATCCGTCTTTCTCAAGGACCCGGGCAATTTCCTTTGTGGCCTCATCATTGCAAAACCAATGGTAGGCAGCAAACATCGTGACAAGCCCAAAGCTTCCTTCAGCATAAGGGAGGCTATAGACCGATCCCACGTCAAAGCGGTCTTTAGTCGCCTCGTTTTGTTTTGCGGCTTGTAACATCAAAGGATCATGGTCGATCCCCCTGACATCTTTGAACCGGGTAAAAAGAGGACCTGTAGAAAGGCCTGTCCCGCATCCAATGTCAAGGACCTTCCTGTCTTCTCCGACATATTGCGTGAGCAAATTATAGACACCTTCCGGGTGTGCCTTCCGTCCTTTAACATAAGAGTCGACAAGCTTTCCAAAGCTGCTCCCCTTTTCTTCTTTGGTAATTGGAGTAGAGGCCATGACCCCTGAAGTTGTTGAACAAAACATTGCAAGATATACTAATTTGTTTAAAATCATAATAGCTCTCATTTAAAAACAAACGTTTTTAATTTTTACAAATAATTTATAAAATTACAATTAAATAAAAACTTACATGTTTAAAATAAAGTTTTATCTGAAATAGGAGTTCTTGAACAGAACATAAACAGGAAAACAACTGCATTTAAATCGAATTCTTTTTATACTTTCCGATGGAAAAAAAAGATCATGGAGAATTCATTTATGAAAGAGCAAACATTATCGATCATCAAGCCTGATGCTGTTGAAAACAACCAGATTGGCGCTATCTTGTCCCGATTTGAAAAAGCAGGCCTTAAAATCGTGGCAGCGCAAATGCTCCACCTCACAAAAGAGCAGGCTGAAGAGTTCTATGCCGTCCACAAAGCTAGAGGGTTTTATTCCGACCTCGTCAATTTCATGATATCGGGCCCCGTGTTTGTGAGCGTCCTTGAAGGCGACGATGCTGTCGCAAAAAACCGTACCATTATGGGCGCGACCAACCCAAAAGATGCAGCTCCAGGAACGATCCGCGCAGACTTTGCAAGCTCGATCGAGAAAAATGCGGTACACGGCTCAGACAGCCTGGAAAACGCTAAAATTGAGATCGAGTTCTTCTTCTCACAAAAAGAAGTCCTCTCTAGATAGACTTTTCTTGCTAGAAGAGGGCCTTTGCCCTCTTCTTCATTCTTTGATTTTATACAGAATAATTGTAGCTTTATTTGACGGATCAGCAATTTCCAGGGTAAAGCTGTTGATTTCCTTCGCAAGGTAACTGCCATCATCGGCTACTTTCTCCACTCGGACAGCTTTTGATTTTTCTTGCGTTGCTGACAGGGGTGGGAAATCGACTTGCCAGAACCCTTTTTCAATGTATTCCTCGAAGGTGGTACGGCTCTTTTTTTCTATAAAAAAACGGTGGTAGCAAATATTGTCCTCATCAAAACAGTAAGAAAAGACCCCTCTTTTCTTCACGCCATCGATGATGATCTCTCCTGGTATCGAATACACGATATCTTCTTTTTGCCTCTTTTCATTTTTCCATTTGCTTTTGACACCATGGGTAAGGATATAGTCGTCGACTGCCAGAGCAAAAGTATGATAGATCCTGGACTGTTCTTTAAATTCACCTGACTTGCCTTCATAAAAAGAAGAAGAGAGCATTTTTTGGGGATCGGTTCGAAAGTCAAGGACACGGGAGTCGTAAATGATAGCAGTCCTTGTTTTTTTCGCATCTTCAACTCTTGTGCTCTCTTTAGCTTGAGAAAGTTCTACTAGGCGCGGCTGTTCTTCGCTTCTTACTGAAGAGGTCGCACCGCTTCCTTTTGAAGAAGGTCCTGCTACTTCCGCGATACGAGCCGCAGCAGAACTGCTCGAAGCCTCCGCTGCATGGGCGGGCGTCATTAAAATAGCTGGAGTTTTCTTCTGTGTGGAGGATTGAGATGCCTTCTGTCTTCTTTTATGAATATCTAAAACAATGTGCACGGGTAAAAAATCGGAATAATCTTCTTTTTGCACATCAGGACTTGCAACTTCCACATGATTTTTCCTTTGTGGGATCGCAAAAAACTTATCCGGTTCCTTGAAGTTTTCATCATCAAAAAGAGAGCGTCTCATTCTATATAGAGCAAGTTTTTCGCTCATTGGAAGGCTCTTTGGAGGACTCAGCATGTGCAGCCTTCGATACGCGAGGTCATAAAGCTTTTGAAGAGAGCTTATCGATAGCTGCATCTTCGTCACCGATTCACGCAAGTTCAAAAGAAAATCGGAAGTAAACATTTCGGGAGTCGTAGGATCTTCATGGTACCTGTCCCACTCAGCTTTTAATGGACTGTGAGCTAGATCTTGGTCAAGCTCAGGTAAAGATGCCGAAGAGATCGTTTGACGTTGATTTGAATAATTAACCTTGATGCCTAGAGGTTCATCATATCCGAATTTTTCATCCTGGACACTGATGATCACTCGAAGTAAATAATCCCGAATATCGGTAAGAAATTTCCTTAAAGTCTGTTCTGTAACCCCATCGCCTTCCAATGCTGCTGTGATCTCTTTGATAAACTGTCTTTTTTTCTCTTCGCTTGTATTATATAGACCATGGACCACCTCACTTTCGCTTTCGCCATACAATTCCTTATAAAGAAAGAGGGCAAATCCGAGATTGTCCTCGGAAAGGTCCACTAACTCCAGCAGTTTTTTTTCAATTTCCTTAGGTGGCTTAAGGGAAAGTAAACAGATATTCGAATTGGCTGTTTTCTCAAAATGCATGACAAATTTATTCCCTAAATAGTTATGCAGAGAATAATTTGCAAAATTGAAGAAAAATTGATAGGAGCGCTCTTCAAGGTGCAGCTTCGATAAAAGAAGTTGTGCATGTTTGAAGAGGTCTCGGATACTGCTTGATCTAGGAGGAGCATTTTCATATTGTCTGATCAAACTGCCAACCCCAGGTAAAGATTCTGAAAGGGGGATTGACAGATAGGTTTCTTGAACTTTTTTGATCAGGGGGCCCAAAAATGTGAAAGATCCTATTTTGGGAGCTTCAAGCGTCGATAACGTCAATACTTTGTCATAAACTTCCAAAATATTGATCAATCCGATTAATTGATGAGGTTTTCTTTGTTTTTTTGAGCTTTGATCAAAAATTCTTGAGATCTCTTCTATCGGCGCAGTCTGTGCAAAAGAGGCGAATTGCGAGCGGTCGCATTCGTAAACGGCACAATCTCTCCCCAGCATTAGTAACCTTTTACTTTCAATAACGCTTTGGATATTATTTGTTAAACTAACTATATTAGTAGCTGCCGGGAAAATTTGCATAACATTGTTAATATTATTTTAATTAAATTATTATACTAAACTTTTATATTAAAATAAAACAAAATACGGTTTTTGATAATTATTTAATGTGATTACAAAAATTTCTATATATTTAAAAAATCTACTACTATTTTTTAAGGTTTATTTAAACGAACAATATCATAATAAATTTTTTAAAACATGATTTTTCGTGAATTTTCCTTTCAAAACAATCAGGAAAATAATAAAATTAATAGGTTTTATAAATAATTTACATTTTATTGTTTAGTTCAGGGAAAATGAACCAGCTCAGTCCAATTAGCCCAATAAGAGGGCCTCAAGCATTTGAAGTTGCAGAAATGGGCACGCCTCCGCGCATGGAACCCCATTTAGAATCATCCATGATCTCTTTGCAAGAGAGGAATGAATGCTCTGATGTGTGCAGCAATTTCTGGTACTTCGTCACCTACCCTTTTGTCATGTTATTTCACATCATTGCTTGGCCTTTTGTCGCGCTGTACCGCCTGTTTTCCCCTGAAATCCCACCACCACCTCCTCCTCCTCCCCCTCCTCCGCCGCCACCACCGCCGCCACCTCTTGAGCCGCCCAGCTGCTCCACTTGGCGTCCGCGGGAATTGTCTACCGAACAAGCGAACAATAAAATGTTAAAGAACTCTTACAAAGCATTCCAAGAGCATAGACTAAAAGAAGATGGGGTATACGCAGATAATCAAGAAGCGCTCGAAATGCTCCCGGTAGCTTTCCCGCCGCTCGCCTTTCACCACCATTCTTACGAGAATATCGGTATAAGACCTCAAATGGAAGATGCTCGTTTTTATCGAGAGATCGATGAAGGGATCATTACGGGAATATTTGATGGCCATGGAGGCAAAGAAGTTTCGGAGTACGTCAACGAACAATTCCAGTTAAGATTTTCAGATATGTTGAAACACTGCGGCAATAAGCCCCATCAGGCCTTTGAAGCATTGCTCGATGAGATCCATAATGAGGTTGCAGCTCATCCTGCATGGGAACATACCGGCACTACCGCCTCGATCTGTTTCATCGCAAGGGGAACCAATCTCATCTATACAGCAAATTTAGGGGACAGCGAGGCCAATATTTACCGCAGGATTGACGGCCAAATTAAATCCATCCCCCTATCTTGCGTAAGGGATTGGGGCAGCGAAAAGGATGCTCTTCGAGCAGCGATCGCGATGGAGGATCGAAGTATTGCAGAAGAATGGCCAAGGGAAACCAACCCTAAAGTTCTCCGGTTTAACGGATCTATGTGGTCGACCAATGTCTCGCGTGCAATCGGAAACATCCATTGCGGAGGAACTCCAGAAAAACCTGGCGTGATCCATAAGCCTAAGATCACGGTCAATCAAATAAGAAGGGGCGACACGCTTGTCATTGCCTGCGATGGACTAAAAGACTTTGTCTCAGAAAGAGAGATC
>JASHWM010000161.1 GCA_030044075.1 Candidatus Rhabdochlamydia sp.
CGGTTGACTTCAAGTCCCTTCCCAGCAAAAAGCACTTCGAAGTTTTTTTCTCTGATCAACCTGCGCGCGAGGGCCTGAGCGGGGAAAAGATGTCCTCCTGTTCCGCCGGTTGCGATAAGCACTTTACTTTTCTTTAAGGCGGTCATATGTTTTCCCTGATCGATAAGTGACATTCAAAATTAAACAAATCACCATAAAATTTGCAAATAGAGATGATCCTCCCTGGCTAAAAAATGGAAGGTTTGTCCCCTTGCTCGGCAAAAGGCCTGACACCACTCCCAAATTCAGGAATGCTTGAAAGCAGATCAGAAAAGTCACGATAGAGATTATGTAAAATCCCCTTAGGTCTTTGCAAGAGTTGGCCATATAAAAACCAAGGTAGCCGATGGTCATGTAAAGAATGATCAACGCAAGGATCCCCAAAAAACCGAATTCTTCTGCGTAGATCGCAGCGATGTAATCGCTCCTAGCCTCTGGAAGATAATCGAGCTTTTGCAAGCTCTCTCCAAGCCCCTTGCCTAAAAGTCCTCCGGAACCTGCGGCAATCTTCGCTTGATAGGGTTGATGCCCTTTTCCCAAAAGATCACTCTCCGGGTTCAAATAGACCCTGATCCTGTCTGGAACATGTTTCATCTGAGAAGCGGCCACTCCTCCACATAACACCAAAACCAGAAGGGGGGCAGCCCAATAGATCCAGCGGATCCTGGTCAAGATAAAGAGGACCACAAGGGCCGAAATAATGATCACTGCAGTTCCATTGTCGGGTTCGATCAATATCAGTCCGATGGGGACAGCGGTCCTGCCAACCAGCCCAAAAAACGTCTTGAGCTTCAAAGAGCGCTGTTTAGCGATGATCACGTGGATGTAATACAAAGGGATCAGATACTTCACAAACTCGGAGGGTTGGAAAGAGATCCCAAAAAATTTGACCCAGCGATAAGCGCCGTTGATATTTTGACCAATGCCTGGAATGAAGACCAAGATCAGAAAAACAGTGCCTACAGCCAGTAAAAAAGGGGAAGCTTCGAGAATTTTTTCATAACCAAACTTCCATAATATGACGGCAAAGCCAAGAGCAAAAAAGGCGTAGATGATTTGCTTATAAAGGCCCAAGTGGGTGCTCTGGGCAAGGCCCCGGTCCACAACTTCTGCCGAAGTCGTATTGAATACCATCAAAAGGCCCATGGAGAAAATAAGAAAGACGGCGACCAGGAACGCTAAGAGGTATCGGTTCATTACTTGATCCGAATTTTATCCCCAGGTTTCAGACGCCTTGCTTTTTCCTCGTTGAGGTTGTTCAATCGGAGAAGCTCTTCTAGCTTCATGTGATTTTTAACAGCAATCGTCCAAGGGCTGTCCCCATTTTTTACAATGTAGTACTTCGCTCCTGAACTGTCTTGGACCTCAGGTGTTTTAGCAGAAACTTTCTCCTGCTCCCTACTCTCTTTGTTTGGGATGCGAAGCACCTGGCCGATATGGAGCCGGGTGGATGAGAGCCCATTAAGCCGCATGATCTCGTCGACACTGCAATGATTGACCCTTGCGATCTTCTCTAGTACGTCCCCTTTTTTGACCTTTACCTCCAGAACGCCAGAGGCAGCTTTTTCCTTGGCTGGGGCTTCGGAAACAAAATCAGAAGAAGGAGCTTCAACTTGTTGGATGACAGGCTCGCTTTGGAAAGGCTGGGAGGCAACTACCTGCTCTTGCTGCGAAGCAGAAGCAGGCGAATTTGCATACTGCTTGAGGACCTGGTCAACTTCATCTGTTGGAAGCGATGCATGCACGGGAGGGGCCACTTTCACAATTTCCATTTTAGACTGTTCTACAGGCTCGCTTGCAATTTTTTCCTCATGCTTCGAGGGAAGCGCCGTAGCAAATAAAATGATAAGTAACCCTGCATTGATAAGAACTGCAACCAAAATGGTATCTCTACGACTCATTTTCCTTCCTCCTATGACGAATTTCTGTCACGCAACGTTTAAACTCATCCCCCCGATGTCGATAATCCCGGAACATATCAACACTTGAGCATCCTGGGGACAAAAGCACACACTCCCCTTCTGCAACAAGATCCCTTGCCCGCTCGATGGCAAGAGCAAGAGACCCTTCTTTCCATATTGGGCATACACCAGCAAGGTCGCGGCAGATCATGTCCGCCGTCTGCCCAATTGTAACCACATGTTTTACTTTTCCCAAAAATGGAATTCTCCATCCAGTAAAATCGTAACCCTTGTCGGCTCCGCCAGCGATCAATACGATATCCTTGTCCATCGCCTTTATCGCTTGGAGCACTGCATCAAGGTTAGTGCCTTTGCTGTCATTATAATAATCGATCCCATCAATCGTAGCCACAAATTCAATACGATGGGGTGGTTTTTCAAAAGATTCCAAAGCTTTGAGGAACTCATTTGCCTGAACACCGAAATTTTTTACGGCAAGATATGCCGCAAGGATATTTTCGCTTTCATGGATCCCTAAATTTCTAAAAGAAGGAGGTAAATAATAGAGGATCTTTTCTCCTTCTTTTGCAACTTCCTTCGTTGTAGAGTAATCGGAGTTGCTTGAGCCATATGTAATCACATCAGGGAAAAGGTCTTTGTATTCTTCCAAGATACGGCCATATACGTAAACGGGAGCGCTTTTTTTACAGCAATGAAGGATGTTTGCTTTTGCTCTTGCATATTCGACCATCGAAGGATACCTATCAAGATGATCGGGAGTGATGTTAGTGACGACAGCCACATCAACGATTTCCCCTCTAAGGGTTTCCAGCTGGTAGGAGCTGAGCTCTGCGACAATGATCTCCTCGGGATTTTTATTCAGGATATAGTCTGTAAAAGGGACACCGACATTCCCGAGGGCCTTTGCCTTGCGGCCTGAATGGTTCAAGATATGCTCGACGAGCAGCGTCGTCGTTGTTTTCCCATTCGTTCCCGTTATTCCGATCACTTTTTGGTTGATATGGACAAAAGCAAAATCTGCCTCTCCAAGCACTGAGACCTTTGAGGCAATTGCCTTTTGATAGACAGGGTGTTTCGGGGAAATCCCCGGAGAGACAATAACGTAAGAGATAGCTGGAAAATCGATTTCTTCAAGCTTTTGGCAGATGACGACCCCTAGCTGCCTCAGCTCTTCAAAAGATGTCTGTTTATCATCATAGCCGATGACGGAAGTTTCCATTTTCCGAAGAAAACGACATGCTGCTTTTCCACTCACGCCAAGTCCTAGTACTAAGGCAGTCTTCACACTCCATCATCTCCTATTGAAACTTTAATGACGCAATGCCAAGGATTGCAAGAAATAAACTGATGATCCAGAAGCGGACGACAACTTTTGTTTCCGGCCATCCCTTGTATTCGAAATGATGGTGGAGGGGAGAGCATAAAAATATCCTCTTTTTATTGCGGAGCTTGTAGCTCCCTACCTGAAGGATGACCGACATCGCCTCCGCAACAAAAATTCCGCCCGCAAGACCAAGGAGCAGCTCCCTGCGGAGCATCACAGCGCAAACACCGAGAATGCCGCCCATGGCAAGAGAGCCTGTGTCTCCCATGAACACTTGCGCGGGGTACCCATTGTACCATAAAAAACCTAGGGCGGCGCCGAAAAGGGCGCATAGATAGACTGCGATCTCCCCGCTGCCTTCAATGTACAAGATATTCAAATACCTGGAAAATTCGATATGGTTGGACAAGAACGCAAAAAGGGCAAGAACTAAAGAGACCATGACCACGCAGCCGGACGCGAGCCCATCCAGTCCATCTGTCAAGTTGACCGCGTTCGAGGACCCGGTAATCATGAAAATCGTAAAAAGGAAGCCGAAGATCAAAAAACCCCCTGATAAGACGACGACGGGATCTTTGACAAAGGGAACATAATAGCGGGACATATAGCTTTGCGTAGGCAGCGTCTTCCATCCGGGTTTTTGGTCTTTGACAGTGACCACTTGTTCTTTTGCGATGGGAGGAGAAAATGTATCCCCCTTATGCAAAAGCTCTGTCGCCTCAGGCCAAAGAAAATACAGTGCCAAAATTGCCGAAAGGGTATTTTGCCAAAAGAATTTGGCCTTTGCGCTGAGGCCTTTGGTATTTTTGAACTTGAGCTTTAAATAATCATCGATCCCCCCTAAAATACCAAGCCAGAGGGTCGTTATCAGCAAAACGAGGGTAAAGGAGCTTTGCCAATCCATCCATAAGAACATTGCGACAAGAAGAGAAAAAATGATCAACACCCCTCCCATTGTCGGGGTATCTTTTTTCTTTTGGTGCAGCTCTCCAAGCAGAGGGCAATCTTCCACGCGGATCGACTGCCCAATTTTCATCTGGTATAGCTTGTTGATAAAGCGGGGCCCCAGGTAAATTGTGCACAGAAGCGTTGTGACAGCTGCAAGCAGCATTCTGGTGGAAAAATAGGTAAATACCGTCGGAATTTTCCATCCTAAATGCTGCGTAAAGAAGTCGAACAATATCAAAATCATGTGAAAATAACTGGGTAACGATGAAATTTCATTCTAATTATTTTTCAGATTTTTCCACAGAATTTTCATCGAAAATTTTCCACAATTGATTTGAGTTCGAGCCTTTGACCAAAACAACATCGCCTGGCCTTAAGACCTCATGCATTCTTTGTTTCAAAATAGTGATATTCTCACAATATTCAGCGAACTTACCTTTCGCAGAAAACACATCGACCATGACCTTTGTTTTTTTTCCGATGCAAAGAAGCCCATCAAAGAGGTTGGATCCCATCTCTGCGATCTCCAGATGGCTGCTCTCTGAAATCGGACCAAGCTCGACCAT
>JASHWM010000162.1 GCA_030044075.1 Candidatus Rhabdochlamydia sp.
AAGGTTTTTGGGAAGTGGAACACCCCGATCTTGAGACCTCTCGTGAAAAGTCTGTAAAAGTGGCCAGCCCTGTCATTGCCGATGATGGAAGCTTTGTTTCTGAACAGATCAATCATTATACGACCTTGATCAAAGACCCCAAAAATTTGGCCGAGTTCAGAATTTTTAATATGTTGAACTTTTTTATGTAGAGGGAAAGCTGCGCATGCATTTCTCAACTTTAATTTTTAATAGGTTTTTATCAATCTTGGTAATTTGATTATGAATGAAATAAAAGGATCTCCCTTAACAATAGCGCATTTTGTAGATAGTATAACAAAGGCGATTGGGATAAAGGATTGCTTTCTTGGGCCAAATTGTGAGCTGGTAAAACAGGACCCTCATCTATCGGACGCTGCTCTTGCGCTTGCAATAGAAACGGTTTTTAATAGAATTGTGACCTCGCAGGAATGCAAATATCAGGAACTGATCGAATTCCAGGCGGCCGTGAAATGCTATAGCTGGCTGCTCCTCTATAAGGACCCTTCAAGGTTTTTGAAGTTTTTAGACAAACCGGAAAATACGGAAAATGTATTTGGGAATTCTGACATTAACCCTGAATTTGCCATCCTTATTCGCAAAGTGAGCGAGGCATGCAGGGCGAAGATTTTCCAATCAAATTACAAAAAATATTTATACCGCACTCGAAAAGAGCTTGAACCTCATACTCCCATGTCTGCAAGAGAGATAGTAAGGATTCAAAATATTCTCTCGTACATGTGTCTTGATAATCTTTCATTCAGGAAAGGAAAAAAAGCAAATTTTTATGAGATTTGTTCAAAAGCAGCGGTAGACCAGTTGCTTGGTTACGATTTATCAACCAAAATGCTCAGTCAACGATCGACTGGGGATAATGAAACAAAAAAAATAGAAAAGCTAAGCCAAGAAGAGATCGCGTCTGTCTGTTCTTTAATGGAACTAGACTTTGGAAGCGTCCTTATTTTGACACAATTTTTGAACCTGTTGGAGCAAGAATCTGAGACGAGGGTCGTATTTAGGCAGATATCCCCTTGGGAACAATTAGAAGTATGTCAAATTTTACATGAATTGATCCTCTTTCTAAACAATACGCTTGCATCCACTGATAACAAAGATATCTCAAAGATCAGGGATCGTCTGCAACATCAATTTAATGTCTTCTATGAGGTCCTTTGTTTTAATACGGTTGTTTATAACACGAAATTTCGAAGTACTGCAGACCAGGTTAGTATAGATTTATTAACATTCCTGACCAGGCTTTGTGTTCTAAGGCAAACTGATGAAACTCTTGAAGATCCCCAAGCGAATAGTGCGGCGTTTAAAATCCAGGTCAAGGAAAACGTTACCGAACTGCTGATCAAATACCCTCCCATGGAATCAGATAGCCTTCCCAAATTATTTAACAATATCCAATATATAGGTCAGGATCGTTCTAAATTGTTTGAGAAGGTCCAGGAAATAACCAAGTACTCTAGCAGGACTCCTTATAGGTTCTTCTTTCCTTACGTTTCCGATCCTTTGCAGGAAAGATACCTTTCCTTGTATCAAGACCCTATTTTGGCTGAAAAGTTTTTCTTGGCATCTCAAGCTGAGGATTGGACACCTACGGATTTGTGGGCCCAAGATCTCGAAAGATATATCAACTTAAGCGAGATGATTGAATGTATATCTCTACATCTTGATTACAATTATTGCGAACAAGACGCTCGAAGTCTTTATGAGATTTTGAGGTCCAAAATCTTTGTTGCTGAACCGCCTCGTGATCTTAGGCTTGCCTATGTCAAAGCGAAAAAACCTTCCTATGAAGACCTAGGTCAAACTCAATTCCCAGAATCATTAGACTCCTCTTTCCAACTGAAAACAGCTCAGGTGAAAATTGAAACAAAAGAGACTTCTCAAAAAGAGGAAGACTCTTTTATCGCAGAGATTAGGAAAAATGAAGCTAGAAAAAAAGAAAAGATGGCCGAGCTGGAAAAGGCAAAACAAGAAAAATCTCGTGAAGCGAAAAAAAGACAAGAAGAAATAGCTTCTTCTCTAGCATCTACTTCCGTTTCAGAAAGATCAAAAAAGAAAGGAAAGAGCAAAGAAGGCAAGTCGCCAGAGGAGACTTCAGAGGTAAAGAGCGCTGTAATGCCGCAAGAAGGTGTACAAAAAGGACAAGATGAAATCGTTTCTTCATCTGTAACGTCTACTTCGATGTCGGAAGGGTCAAAGAAGAAAGGAAAAAGCAAAGAAGTCAACCCGATAGAGGAAAGTTCAAAGACAGCTCCAGAGGCGCCAAAGGCTGCCCAAATTCCCTATGAACTTCATCCTAGGGTAGCCGTTTACTACACGGACCCTGATGCCGCCATGGAAGAAGAGGCTAGGTTCAGAACACTTAGTGAAGATGTCAAACGAAAGGTCAGGGTTTTTAAGACCCCTCCTTTGCAGGTGCTCCAATTTTTAGAGTCCCATGGAATCGAGAGCACGTGGGGAAAAGACAAAAAAAGGCATGTCTCGGTCCCTTGTGAGATTGCGATCCAGGGAATCGGCAAGTTCAAAGGCATCATTTCCTGCTGCTTCTTGAAAACAGGGGAACTCTACCATTTCTGCGTGACTACCGAAAAAGCTCCCGATGCATTGGTCGGCGAAATGCTCAAAAAAGGTTTTTGGGAAGTGGAACACCCCGATCTTGAGACCTCTCGTGAAAAGTCTGTAAAAGTGGCCAGTCCTGTGATAGCCGATGATGGAAGCTTTATTGCAGAACAGGTCAACCATTATACGATCTTGATCAAAGACCCCAAAAATTTGGCCGAGTTCAGAATTTTCAATATGTTGAACTTTTTTAAGTAGCAGAGAGGCTAGCAAACCTTTCCTGATTGATCTTCAGGAAACTGTCTTTCCAATAGTAGTTGTCTAGAAGGCCTTCTCTTGAGGGCCTTCCTAATATCCAATAAGCGATATAAAGGGCTTCAATGGAAGCCAGGCCTTTTTCCGGGTCGGCGCATTCCGTCTGTTTTCGGGGATATGCTGTGACAAAACCTCCGGGGATGCTTCGCGCAGTAAGCTCAATATTTTTTTTCACATAATTTTCCATGACCGCCGCATAGCGCCAGGTCCCATCGATCAAAAAAAGGCCGCGAGAGCAGTCTTCTTTTGTTAAGGGAGGGGCGTCGATCGTCAGAAGGACATAGCTCTCAACTCGTGGAAGATCATTAAGAGGATAGGAAAAAAACTGCATCTCAGGCCTCGTTTCCAGGCCTCTAAGGCTGCACTTTTTTAAATTTTCGCGGACGTGGCGTAAAATAACAGTAGGAGGAAATAAGGACATTTCTTATATGAAAAATAAGAATTCTAATTGGGACATTATTTTTGTTCAAGGTGTGTATGCGCAGTAAGATCCTTTTATTCTTATTTTTAAGTGTAAATTGTTTTTCACAGCTTGTGGAATTTTCCGAGCCTCCGACCAAACACTATTCCCTAGAGGGATACCCTCAAATCGAGGCAGGAGGGATCTTGGCAAAAGAGCAAAATAAGCCCCTTCTGATCGTTTTTCTTGGAACAGACTGGTGCGTATGGTCAAAAAAGTTTTATGAGGATGTGCTTGAGAATCAAATGATCGCAAAAGATTTGCCAGAAGTGGTCGTGGCCATCGAGAACTTCCCGGAAGAGGCCAATGGAAGGGTCGAAGAGCTAAAAGAAAAATATCTTCTGCAAGAACTTCCTACCTTTTTGCTCCTTAGCCCAGAAGGAGAAAAAATTTCTACCTTCGGGTATCTTCCATGGAAGGACAAGGAGTTTACCGGCTACATCCACAAACTTGTTTCCAGCTTTAGGGAAATTGCAACAACTGGCGCTGAATTTGATGAGAAAAGATACGAGGAGCTCTACGTCAAGGCCAAAGAGCTTGGCTGGGAGGAGAAAATAAATGAGATCCTTCACAAGGGGGTTCGTTTTTCCAAAACCCCTTTCTTCCTTGTGGAAAAGTATGCCTCTATTTTAGAAGCCTCGAGCAAAGTCAGCCCGGAAGCAGAGGCGCTAAAAGAAAAAATTATTGCCCTTGACCCGAAAAACCAGCAAGGCGCTCTTTTGCAACTTGCCCTCATCGACTTTAACATGCTTGGCAAAAACAAGAAAAAAGATCCGAAAAAAGTGATCGCCCCTCTTGTTGAATACCTTCAGAAGTTCGGAAAGAAAGACCAGGACAACATCTGGAAGGTAGAATGGATGATCGGCAAGTTCCTCTTCACGAAGGACCGTGGCAAGGAAGCGCTCGAGCATATCAAGGCCTCTTATCAAGCGGCCCCTGAGTATGCAAGGCAGGAGATCAAGGACACCCTTGACTATATGGAAAAAAATCAGGCTGCCTCCAAATCATAAGTAGCGAAAAGTCAGTCGACCGTCTGCCAGGAAGTGATCCTTACATGCTCTTTGGGGATTTCGAAGAGGAAGCGGGAGGGGCTGCTTTGTATGTCCTTGCCCATTTTTTTCCGATTTCGGGACATGCTGAGCGTCAGATGTTTCTTTGCGCGCGTAATCGCGACGTACATCAGGCGCCTTTCTTCCTCAAGCCCTCCTTCAAGGAGGCTTTTTTCATGGGGGATGATATGGTCTTCCAGGCACACCAAAAAACAAGCCGTGAACTCAAGCCCTTTTGCACTATGAAAGGTCATCAGATTGACTTTGTCCTCCAAATGCGAGGAAGCAGCATGCCATTTCTCTTCATCAAGACAGGTAACGCTTAAAAAATCTACAAGCGACTTTTTCTCCTCACCATGAGGATCTTCTTCATATTTTTTTATTTGCTCGATGAAGTTAAGGACATTCTCCCATTTGAATTCGCGCATTTTTTCGCTTTTTACCTCTTCGTCGATCGCTTTTTGGTAATTGATCGCATTCACAAGGCCCAGTGTTGCCTCATGCAAAGGTCTTTCCATAAAATTTTTTTGGGCGCCCTCAATCATTTTGACGAAGGATTCGATACCTCGCATTCCTTTATCAGAGATCGGTTCCGCATTTGCAAATGTCCCTTGGTGGATCTGGCGGAGGATTTCCCAAAGAGGGATTTGCTTTTGTCTGTTGATCTGCGTCAGATGGTCAAGACAGGCATCGGAAATTCCCCTCCTGGGGACATTGATGATCCTGAGAAGGGCTTCCTGGTCCATGGGATTGGAGATGACCTTCAGATAGGCCACAAGGTCCCGGATCTCGCTCCTCTCAAAAAATTCCGTCCCGCCAAAAATTTGATAGGGGACCCCCCTGATCCATTTCCCATCTTTCTCCCAAAGGGCCTGCATGAGCGCGGTTTCAAAAGCGCGGGAAAGAACATTGGAACGATAGAGGATCGCGATCTCTTTCCAAGGGACCTTTTTCTCTTTATGCAGGGAAATGATCCTTCTTACAACAGAGTTTGCTTCCTCCTGTTCTGTGGGGGCATGGAAGAGCGTGATGGGGTCCCCTGATGCGGCATCGCTCCACAGATGTTTTTGATGTCTTTCTTTATTATTTGCGATCACTGCATTTGCAGCTCCCAAGATCAGGGGGGTGGACCTGTAATTTTGCTCCAGCTTGATCACTTCGTCTGCCTCAAATTGCAGGATGTGCTTGATCTCGGCCCCCCGCCATCCGTAGATCGACTGGTCGTCATCGCCGACGACGCATAGGTTGCGGTGTTTTTGCGACAAGAGGGCAGCCAGCCGGTATTGGATCGGGTTGGTGTCCTGGTATTCGTCGATCATGATATTGAGATAGCGCTCTTGATAGGTTGCAAGCACCTCGGGGAACTGTTCAAAAAGCTCGATCGTAAGGGAGAGAAGGCTGTCGAAGTCTACAGCATTATAGGCACGCATGCATACTTGGAGCCTTTGATAGAGTTCTTTTGAAAATTGGTCGTGCCAAATTTCATTTTTATCTTCTGGGGAGGCGCCCTTGTTCTTTGCTTTGGCAATGAGGGCCAGCGTCGGTTCGAGAGAAGGCAGCTCACCTTCATGTTCAAGCATATGCCGCGTCAATTGGGAAACAAGCCGCTTGATGTCTTTTTCGTTGTAGAGGCTAAAATTCTTTGTATACCCAAGGCGTCCGATCTCGTTTCGGAGGATTCCCATGCAGAAGCTGTGGAAGGTGCATAACGTGACTTGCCTAGCTTCCTTTCCAGGGATCATTTTAGCTAGGCGGCTTCGCATCTCTGCTGCAGCCTTGTTGGTGAATGTGAGCCCTAAAATGCTCTGAGCAGGGACGCTGCAGTGCCGCACAAGGTGGGCAACCCGATGGGTAAGGACCGATGTCTTCCCGCTTCCAGCCCCTGCCAGGATCAATACCCTCCCTTTGGTCGTAAAGACAGCCTTTCTTTGGGCGGGATTGAGGTGGGCATAGGGATCGTTCATAACATGATCTTGGAAATTAAAAGTCGGAGGTCGGTTAAAACAATTTCTTTAGAAAGAATGCAGTAGGGCATCCTTGGGCTGACATTGATCTCCAAATTGCTTGGGATCTCAAAATAGCAGTGCCGATAGGCTTCGCGGACCACCCGTTTGAAACGGTTTCGCATATGGGCCCTTCCATATTTTCTTGATACAGTGATGCCCAGCCTGGCAGCTTTTGCGCTTCCCAGCCGATAGTCGACGATGATGAAATTGCCTAATAATCTGCTACTTGACTTAGAAAGTATATAGTAATCTTTTTTCTTGAGGATGCGGGCAGATTTGGGAAATTTTCTTTTTAAACGGTCAAGCGTTTGCGCCCGTGCTTGCGACGGCGCTTCACGACCAGCTTGCCCTTGGCTGTTTTCATTCTCTTGCGAAATCCACATGTGGTTTGGCGTTTCTTTTTACTAGGTTGGTATGTGCGTTTCATTGTAAACTTCCTTCCAAAAATTTGCAAACAGCTTAACTTAAAAACCGAAATCGGGCAAGTAGAAATTTCAGACAGAAATGATTGAAAAGAATTCGGGGGATCGTTTATAAGTTTTTAGCAACGTTCATTTTGAATTTTAGGACCGACATGAAAGTAAAAGCTTCTATAAAAGCAGATCCTTCAAAGGGCGATAAGATCGTGCGCAGGCAAGGCCGTGTGTATGTGATTAATAAAACTGATCCAAACCGCAAGCAGCGCCAAAAGGGCCCTGCTCGTAAAAAATAATGATGAGAAAGTATGGCTAAAAAATCTTCTATTGCAAAACAAAAGAAAAGAGAGCGCCTCGTTCAACTGAAATGGGATAAGCGTAAAGAATTAAAAGATATTATTTACGACATGAACCGCAGCGACGAAGAGCGCACCGAAGCACAAATGAAATTAAATAAAATGTCGCGTAATTCTTCCCCAGTTCGTTTAAGAAACCGTTGCCAATTGACCGGACGTGCAAGGGGGTATTTACGCAAGTTTAAGCTTTCTCGCCTTTGTTTCCGAGAGCTGGCCAACAATGGGACGATCCCCGGCGTTGTAAAAGCTAGCTGGTAGATTTTCTTCCCTCGCTTTCTTGCGAGGGAATTTTTTTCATAACATTTTGACATCCTTTTTGAGCTTGACTATACTGATGTTCTTGTTAGGAATGTGGAGGACATCACCATGCATAGTAAACTCAAAGAAATCGATACAAAAGAACTGCAGCTTCCAGAAACTCTTTTCATAAGAGACATAGAAAACCGCGTCTTCCAGTCGATCGCTTTGCAATGCCTTGCGCGTATTGAAGGGATCGGCCTGATAGAAGGGGGATTCATTGACAACCTTCTGGGAAGAGATGTAGAAAGGGTCAAAGGGATCCATGTCGACCAAGACCAGAAAACCCATTCTGTCAAAATGAAGATCGAGCTCAATGTTGCCTATGGTGTCTCAATTCCTGAAAAAGCCGAAGAGATCCAGGACAAGATCGCAAGGGAAATTAGCAAATTGACAGGGCTGCATGTAGGATCGGTCCATCTTGTTTTCAAAAATCTGGTCATCAAAGACCATTTGCATAAAGAAAGCGAGGCGTTAGAGCTCGCAACAACCACAAACTAGGGTGGACAAATGCGTAAGGGCCAACTATTATTTTCCGCATTCCATTTTTTTCTTTGCGTGTTTTTATTAGGGCTTGGCGTCGTGATCTTTTTCTTGCCAAGCCTCCCTGAGCTCCAGTTCAATTTGACGGAGCTGCTCCACAACGACCAGATGGTCCGTGTTGTGGGATTTGGGATTTTTTTCATGAGCTTTCTCTTCTTTTGGGGGCTTGGGAAAGCAAGCCAGATCCGTTTCTACGAGGTCAGCATGCAGTCCAAAGCATTGGAAGTCGTGGTGGATAGCACGATCATCCGCTCCTACGTCCAGACGTATTGGACAGATCATTTCAAAGGGGAAGTGGAACTGCAAGACCTTGCAATACGCAAAGATGGCTCCTGGGAGATCGTTGCGAGGTTTTCCTCGGCCGATCTGAAAAGACAGGAGCATATTCTGCAATCTACCGAGGAAGAACTCGGAAAGATCTTTGCTGAAAATTTTGGCTACACACGCCCCTTTATTGTCACAGCAACTTTTTCTGTCTAGTTTGATGAGGGCTAAAGAGGGCCCATCAGATCAAAAATCCTTACCACTGTGACAAACCCCTTTTCCATACGCTGAAAATCAAAGGACTCGTTTGGCGCGTGGATATTGTCTTCTGCAAGGCCATAGCCTATTCCGACAACATCCGCCTGGATAGCATTGAGCAGGTCTGCAACGATCGGGATCGATCCTCCCGATAAGATGTTCTCGCACCGGCGCCCTGTGGCGTCATGCACTGCTTGCGATGCAGCTTTTGCAAGCTTAGAGCCTAGGTTGCCGCGGAATGCCCGGCTTCCTTGGAAGACCGTGATATGGATCTTCATGCCTGGTACTACATTTTCCTTGAGGAATTGTGCTACCTGCTCGCCGATTTTTTGGGGGTCCTGGCGTGGAACGAGACGGCATGTCAACTTCGCCTTTGCTTCTCTTGGGATGACAGTTTTGATCCCATCCCCCGTGTATCCGCCGGACATCCCATTAATCTCCAATGTCGGCCTAAAACAGTTGGCCTCGCCCATGGAGCGATCTTTTTCCCCGCCAAAAGCCTCGATCCCGTGTTCTTTTGAGTAGCGGGATTTTTCAAACCGAAAGGAAAACTGTTTGACCTCTTCTTCTGTTGCTTCATCAACATCATCATAAAATCCTTTCACCTGGACCCTTCCCTTGTCATCCCAGAGCTTTGCAAGGAGTTCGGCAAGAGCGCGGTTGGGGTTATATGCAATACCGCCATGGGCGCCCGAGTGAAGGTCGCTATGAGAACCGACAAGGGTTACTTCCAAGGCGATAAGGCCTCTTGCGCCAAAGTTAAGCGCAGGAGTTTCTTTGTCCATCTGTCCAAAATCGGGGATGAGCAGATAGTCAGCGCTCAGTTGATCTTTAATTTTTGGCAGGGCGCGTGCAAACCCGATGCTTGACGACTCTTCTTCCCCTTCGATGCAGAATTTTATATTCACGGGAAGGGGATCGCCCATCTCTTTCCAATACCTCATTGCAAGGAGGGCGTAAAAGACCTGGCCTTTGTCATCAACAGCGCCTCGGGCATACACTAAACCTTCTCGCTCGGTTGGCTCAAAGGGGTCGCTCTTCCAGAGTGCAAGGGGATCGACAGGCTGCACATCATAATGCCCATAGACAAGCAGGGTAGATGCTTTAGGATTCCCGCAGTTTTCTTCGGCATAGACAATAGGATAGTTCTCAGTTTCAATTTTCCGGGCCTTCAACCCGATTTTCTTTGTGATATACTGCTCAAGCCAATCAGCGCATGCGAGCGTCTGGTCTTTGAAGGACGGGTCCGCAGCGATGGACTTAAAACGCAAGAATTGGAAATAATCCTCTTTGATCTCCGCAAAATGATCATGGAACCATTGCCTGATGTCTGAAACTGATCGTGTCATAAAAAGCTAGGGGTATGGAAATTTCCACGATGATATGTGGGAGAAATATTTAGAGCAATAGAATCAAACCTTATCTGAATTGAAATTTTGTTCAAGTCAAAGCTAATTTCTACATATTCACTTCTTAA
>JASHWM010000163.1 GCA_030044075.1 Candidatus Rhabdochlamydia sp.
TTGTCGTTTAGTTGATGATAAAGTGGCAGTTTTGATCAGAGGGTAGTTTTATACAAAGGTTATCTCCATCTATGAACAGGGTTATGACAAGTTCTTCCACAGTTTTGTGCGATCTTTTTTCTGGATGTGCGGGCTGCCAGATCAGGTCGGGTGTCCGCACTCCTCCTGTTTTCTTTGAGATGAAAGAGTTTTTTTCAAAGAGGGAGGTCGATTTTTCCATTCATAGCGGTCCGACCATAGGATGGCGCAATAGGGCCAAGCTTGCCGTCCGCGGCACGTCTGGCAAACCGCTGATCGGACTTTTCAAAAAAGGATCCCACGATGTTTTGTCCATACCAAATTGCCCGATGCACCACCATTTGATCAATAAGGCGGTAAAAATCGTGGAACGTGCGATGGTTGAGGCAAAGACACCTCCTTATGATGAAGCGCGTTCAATAGGCCTTATTCGCTATCTGCAGTTTGTTGTTGAAGAGACGAGCAATACGGTTCAATTGACTGTTGTCGTCTTTAGTGAAGAGATGGATGGCATTTTGAAGAAGTTTTTGGAAATGATAGAAAAAGATCCGCTATGGCATTCGATCTGGATCAATTTCCATCCTAAAAAAAACAACCTTGTTTTTGGAGGTTCATGGCATCGACATACAGGCGATGAGTTTGTTTTGCAACAATCGATGGGGATGGACTTCTATCTTCATCCGGGAAGTTTTTCGCAGGCGCATGTTTCGATGTTCAGAAAAATGCTCCATGCTATTTCTGAGAAGGTCCTTACTGATAAGCAGGTTGTTGAGTGTTATGCGGGGAGTGGAATGATCGGCTTTCATGTGGCCGGAAAGTCAAAAAACGTCATCTGCACGGACAATAACCCCTTTTCTGAAAGAAGTTTTTATAAGACCTTGTCTTCACTTTCTTCGCAAACAAAAGAGAAGATTTCCTATCATCTTGCCGATACAAAGGATGCATCCTTTTTGGTTGGGAAGGCAGACGTTGTCATTGTTGATCCTCCAAGAAAAGGGATCGACCCTTTGCTGCTTGATGCTTTGGGCCGCTCAAGCGTAAAGCAGCTCATCTATGTGAGCTGTCATTTTATGTCTTGCAGAAGCGATGTAGAAAAACTTGAGAAAAGCGGCTGGGAAGTAAAAAGCGCCGAAGGCTACCTTTTTTTCCCAGGGACCGATCATCTTGAAACTCTTTGCATTTTAGAGCGACCTTGACGAAAGGTCGTTAAGGTCTTTTCGATTTTGCTATCCTTCAGTTATTGGCAGTTGTTCAAAAGGGTGGTAACTTCCCTGATAAGTACGCCGAAGTTAAAAACTTCATCCGCTTTTGGGCCATTGAGATAGCACTGAAGAGTTCCGTTGCTATCTTTTTTAAAATCTAATCTAAGATTTATTGTCCGTCCGTCAATTTGGTCTGCGGTACATCCAGGATAAGAGACAGCAGCCGAAGTCAATAGATTGCCCAAATTCAAGCCCTCTGCTTTTCCTTGGTAGTTCATCAGATAGGCTTTGATATTATTTCCTTCTTTCTTGAATTCGATAAAGGCAATGGCGTTCGGGTCAACAGGAATTGCTTGAGCTGTTTGCATCCCTTCCATCCAGGATTCTGCCGTTGCATTTTCAAAAGTTCCAAGGGTAAGGGGCATTTTGTTTCCTCGCGTATCAACGAGCATGGGGATTGCATTGCTCTTTGAATCCTTGTCGAGAACGATCTGGATTGTTTTACCTTGGACAAAGTTTCCCTGCTGCTGTGCTTGTGCAAACATGGGAAAAAAACAAACAAAAAAGCCGATTGAATTTAGGAATAATTGTTTCATATCACCACCCATCCTTATTGATCTTGATAAAACATGATCAATATAAGATTCTTACTAAGTTGTAAAGTGTGGCTTATAACAAACTAAAATTTCACATTGGCTGCTAGGCTTGCCGACTGTTCATCGATCCATCTTGTCTCAATATTGAGATCAAAAAGGTTGCCCATTGAGATCGTACATCCAAAACATAATCCTACATAGACGCGGTTGTTCATTTTGAAATTTCCCTTAGGAAGAAGAAGTTCTGGAGGAATGTGTTTCATATGGGCGCGGACCCTAGAATATTCCAAAACGAAATAGGGTGTGAGGATCTCAATTCTTTGCGCGATTGACCCGCCGATTTGCCATTCATTATACTTTAGTTTCGTTTTGTGGTAAGGGACATTGAAAGTTTCTCCGTTGAGAGACTCCCACTCCATAGGCAGATGGGCATATTGGATGGCAGCCCCAATCCCAATAAGGGTATGGTCCCAGCAAAATAATATTCCCCTGGCCCCATATCCCCACGTAAAGTGGTCATAGGACTGGTATTCTCTTTTATATCTTGTCCCTTCGATCCTTGGGCGGTGGCTGACATAGGCGTTCATTGTGCCAACGTTGCCATACACGTCAACACGGTCGGCAAAATTCAGGGTAAGCACACCTTGGTTCATAAAGATTCTAAACTGGTCGATCTCGCAGTTGGCTCCTTTATGCGCTCTGAGTTTTCTGTCCCACGAGATGTCACCCTGGTACCCTGCCTTGAGCGCCATCCAGTTGTCTTTGGATAGGAACATCCCCTCTTCGATAATTTCTGCTTCTCCAATGTTGCCAAAATAAAGAGCTTCTGCTTTTAGGCATCCAACAATCGCAAGTACCAATATCGCCCAATTTCTCATCGCCATCTCCAAGCTTTTTTCAAGCATTATGCAAATCCTGATCAGTTAAAAACTACAAAAAAAATGCTAGAACCGATACTCATGCGGTAAAATGCATACCCCCCATCTGTCCTGTTTATTTTTCCCCATCTCTTTATTCCATGCATCCATGGGAGATCCTTTGCTTCCGTTCTCGTTTACCCTCCACAGCTCCAGTTCAAGAGTTGCTGGCGAAAGGGCAAAAGCAAAATAAAAAAAACTCCAGTTGGTATCAGCAAAAATGACAGGCTGCGGAGGGGCAAGGCCATGAAGTCGCGCTTTTTCCAGGATGTGGCTGTGAATATCAAACGAAAAGGTGGTTTTTTCTTTTGCGAGGACGATGCATGTTTTTGCATATTCCTGTAGGTTCGTGCTGTCGATGAAAGGAGCAGACACTGCAAGCAAAGAGATGATTTTCTCGAGCTTATCATCAAGAACATCTTCCAAAAGAAGCCGTAACGAGGAAGAAAGCTTTTCTTTTGGGATAAGCGGGAGCGCAGACAAAAGAAAACTGTCGAGCTTGCTTTTGAATGCATCGATCCTTCGAGGATCGGAAAAAAATTCTTTTGCTGCCTCAAGGACAGTTTTATGAAAATCAGAGACACTTACCTTGTCAAGAAGCAGGGTCCCTTGAAAATAGTGGGCTAGATCAAAAGGGAACTTTTCCAAAAAAAGATCGAGCAAATACTGTTGCTCAGATTTTTTTAGCTGGATCTGTTCATAAAAATTTCTAGCTCCAGAGACAACATTATCTCGGACCCAAGTATAGGTAAATTGATTGCTTTGCCATCCGCTTTTAAAGAAAGAGAGGGCCGGCAAAAGACAGAAGGCGTGATGCGGGGAATGCATCAGCATCCTGGCCTTGTGGTCTTTTTCGTAAATCTCCAGTTCTCTTGGAGGAACGGCTTTTAGTGTATCTAAAAGGAAAACAAGAAGATCGAAGGAATTTTCCACTGACGCGTTCTCGACTGTCATTTCGTTTGGACTTCTGAAATAGATTTTCAAAAGAGAGAACATGGAACCGCCAGAAAAATACGACCACGGCGTATTATACCGCATCGAAGGGTGCATCCTTCCCGCGCGCGCCCTTTGCAAGGCAGACTCGATGAACCTGTTTTCTCTGATGTGGGTTACGATGGCCGTCGTGATTTCCTCAACTTCCTTTCTTTGATAGTCCTCCTCAAACAAAGCCTGAAGCTGGGGCTCGCAAGAAATAAAAAAATTGACGAGGCTTTCAATATAGTCTTTTGAAGAATAGATCAACGTCCATACAGAGGGATCGCTCCTCCCGTGCTTATAGGCAAGGCGGAAGCCGGCGGGGCTGTCCTCATATTCCTGCAAGTTTTCCTCAGAAAACTCCGGATCGTACACTTCTTGAAAAAAATGGGTGAACTTCGTCTGAAATTCCTTGATGAGGGTGTTGAATAGCTGGCTATACCATTTTCCCTTATCATAGTGCTCGTCCCTGATCTCCAAACAGGTTTGGAGGTGGTAGCTGCCAACTTGATACTCGGCCTTGAGCCTCCGAATATCATTCTCCTTGTAGGCCTGTCTGAGGAGGACTTCCGTGACTTTGAGCTGGTCGAAGGCAATCTCATAGTCCGTCTGGCTTTTTTCTACGAGTTTCTTTTGGGCATCTAAAATCTGATCGCACCTGTGGTAGA
>JASHWM010000164.1 GCA_030044075.1 Candidatus Rhabdochlamydia sp.
GTGCGCGCTCTCAAAAGAGCTTCCCGATTTTGTATTAAATACCCCGCCTTCCTTCCAAAATGAGTAAGAGCAACATTCTGTTCTGGCTCCCTGTCTTTCCTTCCAAAAGGGCTTCTTTATTATAATTTTAAACTATTTTTCTAATTTTTATTATTGCACACATTAATTAAAATATTAATTATATTCTTTTTTAATAATAAAATACGTTATAATTCTTCTTTAAAATTTTTTAGGAAGAACGATGACGATCCAATCCTATTTAGAAGAATGCCATTTTCTCGAGGTTGCAGCGGAAGCCTTGGCGACCGAGGTCGATCCCAAAAATATCTCAAACGTGCAGCTTGCTACCTTACTTGACCTGGAAAAAAGAGTATGTCTTCTTGCCGGCAAAGAAATAGAAAACGCTTTAGACCGCTCAAGACTTCTAAGAGAGCTATCAAAAGTGAGAGAGCACTTAAGCTTTAACCACTCGCGGCAGCCGAATTATTCTGCCTATTTTAACGCCCACGCTTTTACAGCTCCCGCATTGTTCAACCATGGGTACAATGCTCCTCAAATTGGGACTGTTTCCAATTATAACATACTCTCAAGCCCTATCTTGATCGCAAACCTTGGAGAGGGCGCCCTTGAAGACGCACCCCCACAAATACGCGAGCTTGTCCGCCGCAAGAATAAAGAGGCCTACCTGTTCATGACGGTCAATGATTCAAGGGCGATCAGCCAGCCGGCAAAAAAGTCTTCTACTCTCACCTTGAACGTATGCTTCCATCAATGGATCTATAACGGACTACAGTTTGGAGATAACAAAGCATATAACTTCAGCATGGGCATATTCCCTGTGTTTGGAGTATCGCCAGGGAAAAACCTTGAAAAAGCGATCGGCTTCAACGAGTTAAAGTCGCTGCGGGTCCATGCCCACCTTGGCAGAGAGGGAGATATCATGGTATACTCTCCCAACAACGCTCAATTTGAGATCGAAACCGATACCCCTGTCCAGATTTTTTGGGCCGTTGCAGAAACAGGGACTAGGATCCTTGCCCAAAAAGTCTTTTTGGTCCCTACACAGGATGATCCTATTGCCGAAGCATTTTTTGCATCTTCTAGACGTTGTAAGAACTTGAAGGAATATCATGAACAGCTTGAAAGAAGGATCAATGCAATTTTTAAGAACACTTTTCTTCCTCTCATAAAAGACCTAAGACAAGGGCAATTGAAAGGTTTTGAGAGATTGCCAAATTGGATTAAAAAAGGGGTCTTTAAAGAAGCCTGCGTATTGCAAAAGCAAGATCCTGTCCCTGCAGATTTTGGGAAAGAAATATTTACCCAGGGCTCCACAAATGAGCAAAAGGCCCAAGCTGCCGATGCTTTTTCAAGAAAGCTGATCGGGATGTTGATATCCTCGCAAAAAACCCTGCTTGAGTCGCTCCCTGTCGTAAAAAAACAGGACCCTCTGAAATTGTTTACCATTGCCGAGCAGCTCCTAAAAAATCCAGATAGCAACCAAGTCCTTGGATCCTTGACCGCTAAAGAGAGAGAAAAAATCTACCAGACAATGTGGTATCTTTCTTCAGGGCAGATCTGCTCAGCGGCTATTCAAGCCGCAGGAAAAGATAAAACGTTCGAAGAATACGGCTCCCACATTTTTCACAGTCCAACTACGCCAGTAGCTGAAAAAATTAAGGCTGTCTTGGGATCTTTATCCTGATGAAGCATCAAAAAACTATTGACCAAATGTAAATTTTTCGTAAAGATAATCCCATGATCTTCTAACTGGGAGAGTCTATTATGAAAAAACATTGGAATTTTTTTCTGTGTTTCTCTTTTCTGCCAGGTTTTATTCTTTCTGGAGAGAGCAGCTGCTTTCATAACCTATGCGCTAGCTGTCACTTTGGACAAGATTCCCGTTTGCATAAGACAGATGAGCGGAATGTACGAGGTTGGGAATGCCCAAAGTGCGGCAACTTGAACCCCCATTCGGACGAATCCTGCACAAAATGCAAGTGGCCGTATAATTGAAGACCTAAGTTACACTCATCTCCCTAAATGACCCTGACGACCAAAATAGTGACATCATCATGTTGTGGGCGCCCCTGGGAATACACTTCTACTTCATGTAACACTTTATCAACAACTTGCTGTGAAGTCTGCTCCTTTGCTTGACGCAAGACCTCTATCAGTCTTTTCTTCCCAAAGAGTTTTCCATCCATGTCATGAGCCTCGATAATACCGTCTGTATACAGAACAATATAATCGCCTGGGAATGCTTTTACTTGCGCAGCAATGACCTTATCAAAAGGAACGACGCCGAGGGCTGTTCCTTCCGTCACCAGTTCGATGACTTCTCCATCTTTCCTGCAAAGAAGGGCAGGAAGGTGTCCGCAGCAGCTATAATGCAAAATGTTTGTTTCCGTATCATACATCCCCACCCAGGCAGTCACAAACATTCCTGTGTCGCTCGTATCGATGCAGAAGAGTTGGTTCGCAAGGCGGATGACATCGGAGATGTTGTCATAAAGGACATCAAAGCTGCGGAGCATGCTGCGCAAACAGAGCGAGTACAAACAAGCCGAGATCCCCTTGCCCGAGGCATCGGCGATGGCAAACGCAAGCTTTTTCTTGTCCTCCTTAAGGAGCAGGTCATAAAAATCTCCTCCCACTTCTTTTGCGGGGACAAAGCCCGCGGCCAGGTCAAGGCCGGGAACTTTTGGCATTGCCCTTGGAAGGATCGTCTTTTGGATCTCGTAGCCGATCTTCAGCTCATTGGCAAATGTCTCTTTCGCAATTTTTTCGGCATTGGCCTTCTGAATGTAGTCGACAAGGGAAAGGGTCATCTGGTTGAAGTTTTCCCCAAGGAGATTGATCTCAAATCCCATTCTGTCTTTTTGATACCGCTCATTTAGCGCTCCCTGTCCTACTTTTTCCATCAGTTTCGAAAGGGCAAGCAGAGGCCTTGCCATTCTGTGCGTCATCCAAACTGCGAGCGGCATGCCAAAGACAAACACACAGACAAAAACAAAGAACAGCTGGAGAAAGCTGTCTCTTGCATCAACAGAGAAAAGCCGATAATTGGGAATGTCGATTAAAAAAGAAAAATCAGTCCCTTCTATCGGGATCTTCAAGCCAAACCAGGTCTCCTTTCTAAACAGGATCGACCGGCTGATATTGCCTTCTGTTTGGAAAAAAGAGAACCTTGCCGTGATCTCTTCTTCGATCGTATCCATCGAGATGATTTTCAGATTACTGAAAGGGATTGCCGGGTTACTGCTTAAGAAAAGCGTCCCGTCAGGATTGACGATCGAAATGTCGAAAGGATAAGGGATCGCCTTTTCATAGGAATGGAGGTTGAGCAGCCTTTCCGCAGGAACTCCGCTGACCAAATACCCAAGGTGCACTCCTTCCTGGGTGTTCACGACATAGACAAAAAAGACCTCTCTTTCTTTGGTGGCCGGGTCTTCAGCAAGAAAAGCAGCGATTTCCCTGCTTTTTCCGACCTGTTCGAGCTCATGTGCAAAAAAGACTTCTTGTCCGATGCGGCCTGGCTGGCTCGACACAAAGTATAGTAATTTCCCTTCGGCACCTCTTTTGATAAAATACAAAGAGGACAGGTTCTGTTTTTTGGCAATTTTCTCAAAAAAGGCGCAATAGCTCAGACATGGCTTCTCTTCTCTTGTGAGCTCTTCAAAGACGGGAAACATATTCCAGGTAGAAAGGTTCTGCTCTTGGAGAAGAATAAATCTCTGCATTTCTTTTTCATAGTTGGAGCCGATTAAAATTAATTCTTGCCCAACTTCCCTGACTTTGAGCTGAAAAACTCGGAAGGTTACCCGAAGACTATAAATAAAAGTTGGGAGGAGCATCACAAAAATGCAGACTAGCAAGATCCTCATCCCAAGAGAGTTCTTTATGGGGATCCGGCGCGATCCTTTTTCTCCTATATGATCTGACTTGCCCTGGAATTGCGAATCTGCCATCATTACACCCTTGCAAACCCTCTAATTTTCTATGCTAGCAAAAGAGATCTCGAGTTTACAACACCCGATTGTAAAACATTTTATTAAACTAAGGAAAGATTCCTCCTACCGCGACGAGCATGGGAGCGTCTATATCGTTGGCTCAAAACTGATTAGCGAGCTTGCTCCTCTTGGTCAATGTAAAAGTATCATTTGCGGACAAGACGCGATCCTCCCCCCTTCTATTTCTTGTAAGCAAATCTTTTTTGCACCGCAAGAAGTTCTGCAAAAAATTTCGGGCAGAGAGACAAAGTCCTTGATGGTCGCAGAGCTACAAAAGCCGAAGTTTGCCTCCTTGTCTGAAAAAAAGTTCGTCCTCGTGCTCGACAGGGTCTCCGACCCGGGCAACCTGGGGACCCTCCTCCGCAGCGCCCTTGCCTTTGGCTGGGAAGGAGTTTACATCTCAGAGGAAAGCTGCGACCCTTTCAATGAAAAAGCTGTCCAGGCAGCAAAAGGCGCTACCTTCAAAATTCCTCTAATGGTAGGGCCGATCGAAAAATTTATGGATTCAAAAAGAAAGTTCTATGTGGCTGACGCGAAGGGACCTTCCTTTGAAGGGCTTCCCTTTGAGGGGCCTATCGCCCTCATCCTTGGCAATGAGGCAAGCGGGCCCTCGATCATTGCAAAGATGCACTCCCACCCTATCTCCATTCCGATGTCCCGGTCTGTCGAATCATTGAACGTCGCAGCTGCCGGCGCAATCCTACTTTATATGCTAAAGGACCCTCATGCGCTCTGATGATCACCTAAAGTTCGAAGAGGAGTTCCATGCAAAAGACCGCAAGGCGCACCGAAAGGAAAGAAAGATCGCAGAAGCAAAAGACCGTTCCAAATATAAAAAAAGCGACCAGGACAAGCTGAAAAAACAGCAGGCCCCCGCAGAAGAAACCGGCCATCGGGGCCTTGTCCTGCAGATAAAGCCGGAAGGAATTTCTGTTGCCTATGAGGGCCAGGTCCTGGTATGCCAGCTCAAAGGCCAGCTCAAACATGAAAAGAAACAAATAAAAAACCTGATCGCAGTCGGAGACAATGTCAGATTTTTGCCCAAAAACGAAAAAGAGGGGACGATCATCTACATTGAGGAGAGACATTCGATCCTTTCAAGGGCAGACAACCTTTCTCGAAAAAAAGAGCAGCTCATCGCAGTGAATATCGACCTTGTGCTCATCACTTGCAGTGTTGTGAGCCCAAGGCTAAAACCCCATTTGATCGACCGCTATATCATCGCGGCGAAAAAAGGGAATTTACAACCGGTCATCGTATTCAATAAGGTCGATCTGTTGGAACATGGGTCTGAAGGACTGTCGAAAGAAGAGTTTGAGGAAGAAAAAGAGATTTATAGAGAACTGCTCCACACCTACCATAACCTCAACATCCCCCTTTTCCCCGTCAGCACAAAGACAAATGCCGGCATCGATGCTTTGAAAGAACTGATGAAAGGCAAACAGTCCGTACTTTCCGGCCAATCTGGAGTAGGCAAATCTTCCCTGATCAACAGCCTGATCGGATCGAACCTCCCCACAGGTGAAATTGTTGAAAAAACCAGCAAAGGCTCTCATACGACAACAATAGCTGAGCTCCTTCCCCTTCCCACAGGGGGATTTTGCATCGACACTCCCGGGATCAAAAGTTTTGGAATTTGGGACCTTGAGAAAAAAGAGATTGAAGAATACTTCACAGAAATCCACAGCCATGGGGAACATTGCAAATATCCCGACTGCTCCCATACTGGTGAGCCCGGGTGCGCTGTCCTCACTGCTGTCGAACAAGGAAAAATTTCCCATTTGCGCTTTGCTTCCTATTGCGCACTCATACAAGAAGAAGAACACAGGCACCGTTAACACGAGGTATCATATGTCCCTAATTGAATCGATCGACGCTATAGAAATTTTGGATTCTAGAGGCAATCCAACATTGCAAGTCACTGTAAGAACTGAAGAAGGCATATGGGGCAAAGCCGCAGTGCCTTCTGGAGCATCGACAGGAGAACACGAAGCTGTAGAGCTCCGCGACAACGACCCGAAAAGATACCTTGGGAAAGGAGTGAAAAAGGCTATAGATAACGTTCGTGGCCCGATCAACAAACTTCTCAAAGGACAAAACCTTTTTGAGCAAAAACAGCTCGACGAAATGATGATCAAGCTCGATGGAACAGAAAACAAGGGAAAACTTGGGGCCAATGCGATTTTAGGGGTCTCGCTCGCCATTGCCCATGCAGCTGCCAACTCGCTTCGCATGCCTCTGTATCGATATATAGGTGGAGATTCAACGTTCAGGCTCCCTTGCCCAATGATGAACATCATCAATGGAGGGGCCCATGCTGACAATTTCCTGGACTTTCAGGAGTTCATGATCCGTCCCGTAGGGATCTCCTCCTTCCCTGAGGCCATCCGCTGCGGAGCCGAAATCTTCCATAACCTCAAAGCCCTCCTTAAAAAAGAAGGCCATGTCACATCTGTTGGAGATGAGGGCGGTTTTGCTCCAAGGCTTTCCTCTAATGAAGAAACCCTGGACTTTATTATCAAGGCCATCGAAAAGGCTGGATATAGCCCAAAAAAAGATGTCACCATCGCTCTTGATTGCGCAGCATCTGAATTCTATGATGCAGCTTCCAATACCTATATCGAAAAAAAGAAGAAGCAGGCAAAAGAGTCCTTTGCAGAGAGAAACAGCTCCGAACAAATCGCCTACTTGGACAAGCTCTGCCAGAAGTACCCGATCGATACCATTGAAGACCCCCTCGACCAAAACGACTGGAAGGGATGGACCGAAATGACCAAAAAGATGGGACAGAACATTCAAATTATAGGCGATGACATTTTTGTCACAAATACAAAATTCCTGAAGAAGGGGATCGACGAAAAAGCGGCAAATGCTATTTTGATCAAGGTCAACCAAATCGGGACTTTGACGGAGACATTAGATACGATCCACATGGCAAAAAAAAATGGATTTGCCACAATCATTTCCCACCGCTCAGGCGAAACAGAAGATGCGACTATCGCCGATATCGCTGTTGCAACTGATGCCGGCCAAATCAAGACCGGTTCTCTATCACGCTCAGACCGCGTAGCAAAATATAACCGGCTGCTTGAAATTGAACATGAATTAGGTAATAGAGCAATTTATTAAAAAATAACGACGCTTGAAAAAACAAGCGTCTTTATTTTAAAATTAATATCAAAAAAATATAAAAAGTTTTATATCTAAGAAAAAAAGTGTAATAAATGGAGTATTCCATGCGTCACACATTTTTCTTATTTGGCGAGGCCGAAAAAGGAGAGTTTTGCACGCCTTATCTTTGCAGGTCTCTGCCGCAGCTTGCCGACACCTTCGGCAACCCCCCTGCTGAAAGCCTGGGGCTTTTATATGCTGTCCAGGCGCTGCTTTTTGAAAGAGAGCTCATTTACTTTCGTGTAAATGAGGAAGGCTACAGCCTGGATGATTACCTTAAAGGGATAAAAATTCTGGAGGAGAAGGAAGCCATCCCCTCCCTAACGGCGATTTGTATGCCAGGAGTGGGAGATAGCGATCTTATTGAAGCGACAACAACGATCTGCCATCTCCATAAAAGCTGTTTGATCCTCAGTGAAAAGGACCTGTACGACTATCTAACTGGTTACCGGCTGAAATAGGTCGCAAGTCCGGACTGGGAAGGTTTCATTGCCTTTGCACCTGCCTTCCAATTCGCTGGACAAACTTCCCCATGCTCCTCATGGAAAATGAGCGCATCAAGCAGCCTGATCGCCTCGTCCACTGATCTGCCGATCGGAAGGTCGTTGATCAGCTGGTGGCGTACAATCCCCGCGCGGTCGATGAGGAACTGTCCTCTGAACGCAATGCCCTCTTCTTCTTTAAGGACACCGTACTGCTTTGCGATTGTCTTGTGGATGTCTGAAACGATTGGGTATTCGATCCCTTGGATCCCTCCGAGGTTTTTTGGCGTGCGCTGCCATGCTGCGTGGGAGTAGCAGCTGTCGATCGAGCAGGCAATGACATGGGCATCTCTTTTCACAAATTCTGCCATCTGGTCCTGAAAAGCGTGTAGCTCTGTCGGACAAACAAAAGTAAAGTCCAGCGGATAAAAAAAGAAAAGCACATACTTGCCGTTAAAATGATCAAGAGAAAACTGATCGACAATCTCCCCGTTTACAACAGCTTTTGCAATAAAGTGCGGCGCCTTCTTACCAATAAGTACATGAGTCATACTGATCTCCTTTTTGTATTAACCAAATTGTTCTTTTGCATGCATCATCCAGTTTTCATTTCCAATCGTAGTCGGTCCACCATGCCCGGGATATACGACCGTGCCGCTCGGCAGTTTCGCAAGTTTCTTTAACGACCGCCACATCGCTTCTGGATCTCCTGTAGGGAGGTCGATCCTTCCCATGCAACCGCAAAACAGGGTATCCCCGGAAATGAGAGAGGATTCTTTTTCGATATACAAACAAATTCCTCCTGGCGTATGGCCGGGGGTGTGGATCACCTGCATCGAAATCTCTCCGACAGTGATGCGATCACCCTCTTGCAGATAGCCATCTGGCTGGACAGGCTCGAAAGGAAAATTTCTCCCAAGGCCATCCGAACCTGGGTTTCGAATATTGTCCGCATCGGCCTCATGCAAATAGACGGGAAGGTTCAATTTTTTTTTTAAAACAGACAGGTCTAAGATATGGTCCCAGTGGGAATGGGTTAGAATAACTTTTTCGAAATGATACGGGTTCTTTAGAGCGATCTCTGTAATTCCCAAAGGAGCGTCAATAATGATTGCCCTTTTTGTCTTCTCGCAAGCGACAAAATAACCATTTGTCTCTATGGGACCGCAAGGGAAACATTCTAGTATCATAGATGCCTTTACGAAGATGCACCGGAGAGGATTCGAACCTCTGACCTCTTGGTTCGTAGCCAAGTACTCTATCCAGCTGAGCTACCGGTGCTCGAGCCCACATATCATGATGCACAAATTCATTTTCAGCAACAATTTTTCGAGCAAAACACACAAAATTAAAAATTATTTGCTTCATTCAAAAATCAGCTATCGCTAAATTTGATTTTAATATAAAAACACTATTATGAATTTTTTACCTTCTTTGGAGTGAAAATGAATACGACATTTCTAAGAAACTTTTCCTTTAGCCTGGGTGCCATTCTAGCATCCTCCCAAGCTCTAGCACAGCAGGACATCAATTCTCGTGTCACGCAATTAGAAGCGCAGATCAATCAAGTTTCTACAGAAACAGCTCTTGGGACTTATGGTGCTCAAAGTGCAACAGCAAATCCGACAACAGGTTATGGGGTTTCAATCAGCACCGACCTCATTTACTGGCATGTTTACGAAGGAAGCACATATACCTATACAAGAGATTACCAGTTCGCCGTCTCAGGGGTCGGGACAGTTGGAAATCAACCGAGTGCCTTTGGAGTATTTACAACGGATGCGAAGAATATCGACTTTCGATGGGACTTTGGATTTAAAACAGCGGTCGCATATGTCCTTCCCCATGATGATTGGGATGTTAACCTCGAGTTCACCTATTTTCGCACAAAAGGCCATGGGGCAAAATCAGATATCATTCCTGTTAACGAAAGCGAGCTGATCGTCCGGAACAATAGCAACTTTGGAACCCTAGGATATACTGAAGGAGCTATCAAAAGCATTACGAGCGAATGGAAAGTACGTTTTTACAACATAAACCTAGAACTTGGGCGCAACTATTTTTTTAGCCAGTATCTGTCGCTCCGCCCTTTCATGGGCCTTCAGAACGCCTGGATCAGACAGCACGCAGAATATGACTTCTTCATCAGCGGCCTTGCCAACAGAGGTCTACTTGGCTCCACAGGAGCAAATTTGACAAACCAGACAAACGACAAAAGAAAGAATCGATTCTGGGGGATCGGGCCAAGGGCCGGTTTTGATACAAAATGGTATTGCAACGATTCATTTAGCATATATGGCTCGCTCGCAGGAGCGCTCCTTTGGGGAACATTTCATGTCAAATCAATAGAGAACTCGCTTCAAATAGACACTTCGTCATTAATTCTTGATCAAACAATTTCAACGTTCTCAACAGCGACTACGACTGAACCGACGAGGTTTGTACCAACTGTGCAGTTCGATATTGGCCTTTGTTGGGAATATGCTTTTACAGATAGCCAGACAAATTTAGAAATCAAACTGGGATACGAAAACCAATACTGGTGGAGACAGAACTATATCGGGAACAACACCCTCGTTTCTGCTGATGACCTTGGATTTCATGGCGGACTATTTGAAGTTAAATTTGATTTCTAAAGAAGCAACAAGGGTAAAAACTATAATTTAGAGGTAAAAAATGAAAATCGAAATTCTAAAAGGGGCTACTTTACTCTTAACTTCCCTTTTAATGAGCAGCACTATTTTAGCGCAAAACAGCCTCGATTCTCGAGTGACAAATTTAGAAGATAAAATGGATCAACTCCGCACCCAGACAGCCCTTGGTAGCTACGGCGCAAAAACAGCTTCAGCATCACCTCAGAACGATGGATGTGGTTTTTTTATTACTGGAGACCTTTTACTCTGGAAAGTATATGAAGGGGGAGCCTTTGATGTT
>JASHWM010000165.1 GCA_030044075.1 Candidatus Rhabdochlamydia sp.
TTGTTCAACTTGTCCGGTTGTTTGGGGGATCGAACACTGACGCTGCTTTAGACCCCTCGAACCTCTTTTTCAGCATTCCAGGAATTGAAGGATGCGTCAGCTATCGTTTAAGGGGAGGCTGTGCAATTGTGTTCGGCGATCCTCTTTGCGATCTTGCCAATCGCCCGATCCTGACCCATGCCTTTCATGAATTTGTCAAATCCAAAAGAAAAGAGGTCATCTATATTGGGGCATCGCAAGACTTTGCCAGATGGGCAATTCAAAACGTCTGCGGCACATTGATCGAATTTGGCGAAGAGATCTACCACGATTTTTCATGCGACCCAAGAAAAAAGTCAGGAGAAAAGGGAAGCCTTGTGCGCAGAAAGGTCAAGCAGGCAGTCCGCGAGGGGGTAAACGTACAGGAGTACCTTGGAAAGGACGCTGCTTTAGAGCGCTCGATCGATGAGGTAGGCATCAAATGGCTTAATTCCCGCAAAGGGCCCCAAGTCCATATTTCCAATGTCCATCTCTTTGAGGACCGCGAAGGCAAAAGATGGTTTTATGCAAAGCAAGGGGACACCATTATAGGGGTCATTGCATTAAATCAACTTCATGCAAGACAAGGCTGGCTGATCAACCATCTGATGATCACACCGAGCGCTCCGAATGGGACATCAGAGCTCCTTGTCGTTTCTGCCCTCGAGGCCCTTGAGAAGGAGGGATGTCGTTATGCAACATTTGGATCGGTAGCGAGCGGAAGGCTCGGCGAGATCATCGGTCTAAACAAACTCCTCTCCTTCATCGCCCATAAAGCATATGACCTTGTAAAAAAGATCGTGAAGTTCGACGGCCTCAATACATTTTGGGGAAAATTCCAGCCCGTGAGCAAACCTGCCTATCTTTTATTTAGCAGGACGCGAATTGGGCTGCGCGAGCTTTTCAGCATAAAAAAAACCCTCGGCGGAAAGAAAAATTAAAGGAGATCCCTTATGAAAAAGGTCGCCATAAAGTTCTTAAATGAGGACAAGCTGCCTCTTGTGATCGAACCTGTCGACAAGAACATCACTTTCACAGAATTTCTAGAGTTCATAGAAGACAATCGAGAATTTTTTAAGCAGAACCTTTTGAAATACGGCGGGATCCTCCTCAGGAACTTCCCAATAGAAAATGACAAGGCCTTTGCAAGTGTGATCAAAAGCCTTCAAATGGGAAATTTCATCAACTATATCGGCGGGGACAGCCCCAGAAAAAAGGTCATCGAAGGCGTCTATACTTCTACTGAAGCTCCCGCATGGTTTAAGATCCCCCTCCATAATGAGCTTTCTTACGTGAAAAACTATCCCGGCCACATCTTCTTTTATTGCGAAACGCCCCCAATAGAAAAAGGCCAGACCATCATTGGAGATGCGAGGAAGATCTACCGGGACATTCACGATGAAGTAAAAGTGAAGTTCATGACAAAAGGGTTAAAGTATGTCTCCTGCTATCCCTATAAAAGAGATTTCATGACCCATTTCAACAAAAGCCACAAGTCGTGGACCAACGTCTTTGAAACTGAGGACAAACAGGAAGTCGAGAAAAAATGCCTTGCAAACGATATTTCCTTTAAATGGCACAAAAATGATTGGCTTGAGATCAGCCAGGTGCTCCCCTCTGTTATTTCTCATCCCGCCACACAAGAAAAAGTATGGTTCAACCAGGCCCACCATTTCGATTTCAACCCCAAATTTCTCGGCTGGTCAGGGTATTTAGGGACAAAGCTCCTTTATTTTCGAAAGAACACCCTCCTCCATAGTGTGACGTATGCCGACCAGACAAAAATTGCGCGCAAAGACCTTTACCACATCCTGGACGTATTGGATAAAAACACAATCTACTTCCCATGGCAGAAAAACGACATGCTGATCTTGGACAATGTCCTTGCCATGCACGGAAGAGAAACGTTCACGGGAAAGCGCCGCATTCTGACTGCAATGACGGGAGAGTGACCTCAAAAAAATATTCTTGAAAATTGCAAGAGATGCTATCCGATAGAATATGGACAAACATGAAGCCGCTCACATCCTTGATGAAATTGGGGTCTTGCTCTCGCTGAAAGGAGAAAATCCCTTCAAAATCCGTGCCTATCACAATGCCGCACGCGCCATAGAAAATTTGGACGAGGACCTCGACGCTGTTGTCAAAGAAAAAAGGCTCGAAGACCTTCCCGGCATTGGCGAGAGGATCGCTAAAAAGCTGATGACCCTTGTGCTCACAGGCCGCCTTCCCTATTATGAGAAGTTGAAAAAGTCGATTCCCAAAAGTATCCTCGACCTTTTAAATGTCCCTGGCCTTGGAGCAAAAAAGGTCAAAATCCTCTTTGAAAAGCTAAAGGTCAGGACCATAAAGGACTTAACCGAGGCCTGCAAAAAAGATAAAGTTGCAAAACTCGCCGGCTTCGGCCCAAAAACGCAAGAGAACATTCTCAACGGGATTACAAAACTTAAGAACTTCGGGAAGCGCCGCCTGTATTGGAATGCCGAAAAAACCGCCTCTTTCCTCCTTGAAAAGTTCTCAAAGCTCAAAGAAGTCGATAAGGTCGATATCGCAGGAAGTTTCAGGAGAAAGCTTGAAACGATCGGAGACCTGGACATCCTTGTCGCATCATCATCTCCAGCTAAAATAATGAAGTGGTTCTCATCGCAGCCTTTCGTTGAAAAGGTCATCTCCTCGGGCCCGACCAAAACTTCTGTCTTCCTAAAAGAAAACATACAGGTCGACCTTCGGGTCGTCCCTAAGGATGAATATGGTTTTGCCCTGCTGTATTTTACAGGGTCAAAAGACCACAACATCAGGCTGAGGCAATTGGCCAATAAGATGGGCTATAGCTTGAGCGAATATGGCCTGGAGCTCTTAAAAGGGCGCCGCCCAAAACCTCTGGCGAAAAAAAAGCTGCTCACAGAAAAAGATATTTATGAGGCTTTTGGACTCTCGTACATCCCTCCGGAGCTTCGAGAAGATATGGGCGAGATCGAGATAGCGCGAAAAGGGAAGCTTCCCGCTTTGATAGAAGAAAAAGACATCCGCGGCCTATTCCACTGCCATACGACAGAGTCAGATGGTCATAACACTCTAGAAGAAATGGTCCTGGCAGCCCAAAAACTGGGCATGTCCTACATCGGGATCTCCGACCATTCCAAATCAAGCTTCCAGGCAAACGGCCTTGATGAAAAGCGTCTTTACAAACAGATCGAGACCATCAGGAAGCTCAACCGGTCAAAGAAATTTTCCACCTACGTTTTTTCCGGGCTTGAATGCGACATCCTTCCAAATGGCAAGCTCGATTTTCCAGATGATGTCCTCGAGCAGCTTGACTTCGTGATCGTCTCGGTCCACAGCGTCTTTACCTTAAGTGAAAAAGCGATGACCGACAGATTGATCAAAGCGATCGAGAATCCTTATTCCACCATGGTCGGCCATTTGACAGGCAGGCTGCTTTTGCAAAGAGACCCCTACCTTCTCAATACAAGAAAAGTGATCGATGCCTGCATTGCAAATCGCAAGATCGTCGAGCTCAATGCGCACCCGATGCGCCTTGACATGGATTGGAGACAATGGCACTATGCCTTGTCAAAAGGGCTCACATGCAGCATCAACCCCGATGCCCACAGCACAAGCGACCTTGTCTATTACCGCGCTGGGGTCAATGTTGCGAGGAAGGGCTGGCTTCAAAAAAAAGATGTCATCAACACCCTTTCGCTTAGTCAGATCCAAAAAATTTTAAGAAAAAAAAGAAAAGGTTGACCGTCAAGTTCTCTATTTCAATTGAAAAAATTTGGTAGAGAACATATTTTCCAAAATAACCATCACACATAAACCTCGAGCGTTACTTTGATCCGGCTAAACTATATCTACTTCGGCTTTTTTTTCTTGGCCCTCTGCTTCATCCATGGCTTCCATGCCCTGATCACAGAAAGCGGGTTTGTATCAACACGCGTCTTATTCATGATCCCCGCCTTCGCGCAAAGTTTTTTAGAGGCTTTCCTTCTTGCGCTCCTCATGAATTTTGCAAGGAAAAAAGTATGGTCAAAAATTATTCCTGTCCTCGTGAGCCTGACGATCGTTTTGATGCTGCTGCACGCAGTAGACCTTTTTATGATCCGCATCATGGGGGTCACGATCTGGTATCTCTTGGGCTCTCTTCTTGATGAGTCCCTAAACAATTTCCTGGAGATGATATACGCTTCGAATATCCCTCTTCCTACATGGTGCCTGATTTTAGCGACCGCCCTTGCCATCCCTACCCTGGGCTACTACCTCTATAACTTCTCCCATCGCCTTGCGGAAAAAAAACCCTATGAGATGTCTTATAGGAAAGTTGTGGTGATCCCCCTGTCCATCTCAATAGGGATGCTTGCCTTTAGTTTGATCGTTTTTCCCCTCCAAGATCATATTACCCAAGAGCTCCTTGAGCAGACACTGCCATGGAAGACATCTTTTGCAAGCTCCAACCATACGTTCCTGTCCTTGCAAAAAAAGCTCAAAAGGCCCCAAGGGGAAGCGGCATTCCTTGAAAAACTTGAAAAGTTGGACGGAAAGCTTGAAAAAAAAACCGAATATTTTCCTTTTTATCGTTGAAAGCTTCCGCAAGGACATCGTGACCGACCATGCAGTTTGCCCGAACCTCTCTATGTTTGCAGAGAACAACATCAGCTTTAACAATTCCTTTTCCAGCGCGAATGCAACACAGATCTCCTGGTTTTCGATCTTCTATTCCAGGTTCCCCTTTTATTGGAAGCATATCAATACGAGCAACTGGGCCTCAGGGAGCCCGGCACTCCAAGTTTTGAAAAAACTAGGCTATAAGATCAACGTGTACACTTCGGCCAGGCTTGGCTATTACGAAATGGACGAGATCATCTTTGGAAAAAATAAAAAGCTGATCGATGAGTTCCATTTTTTTGAACATAACCACACTGTAGAGACCTATGAGAGCGACACCCTAACAATGAATAGGCTATGCAAGGATATCACCAAAGAAGAAAACCAGGAAGGCCGCGTACACATTATTTTCCTTGATTCGACACACTTTCATTATAGCTGGCCAGAAGAACAGTCCCCTTTCAAACCCTATGTCCGCACCGTAAACTATGTCAGCCTCACTTGCCTGAAGAAAAACCTTAAAGAGATCAAGAACAGCTATATGAACGCTGTCCATTACCTCGACAGCTTATTTGGGAAGTTCTACCAGACCCTCGAAGAACAGAAACAGTTCCAAGACTCCATTGTCGTCGTCACTGGAGACCATGGAGAAGAATTCTTCGACCATAGGAATATCTTCCATGCTTCCGACCTGAGCACATCCCAGACATCTGTTCCCCTCCTCTTCAAGTTTGGGGATAATGAAAAAAGGCCTTCGAAAGAAAGGATCGTCTCCCATACCGATATTTTCCCAAGTATCCTCGATCATATCGCAAAAAATGATTTCGACTTCGACGGGGACTCTATTTTTCAAGAGGAAAGGCTCCCCTTCGCAATATCTGGAAAATATAATGCGAGCAGAACTCCGAAAGAGTTCTTTATCCACAATGGGCAATATAAGCTGATGGCAAGCTTTGAAGACCCTTCAAAAGCCCTTAGCTGCGACAAGCTGGAAATTGTTGGAGTACGAGATAAGAATGACCATGTGGTCAACGATCAAACCGATATCATGAATATCTTTGTTCCCGCAATCGAGGCCCTCTTCTCCGAAATAGAGCCTCCCGCAGGCCCTCTTCCCAAGCAAAAGACAAAAAATCTTTTCCGCCAGCTTTGATTATGTAGAACAAGATTGCTTTCTTTAGACTTCCCTTCAAAAATTTTTTACATAATCTTAACTTGCACTTGTCGATCGATACCCTTATCATTTTTTTATAAATACATTTTCTACTCCGGAAGAAAATATGTATAGACACCATATTAACTCCTGTGGCGACTTAGAGCCGTTTGCAGGTCAAATTGTTTCCTTTTCCTGGCACAACCACCCCATTCATCCCGCTAATTATTACACCATCCCTGACTCGGGAGCTAAATATTTTGGAATTGTTTCCGAATATCCCCCTTTCACTCCAGATCAAGAATACGCATATACCTTAAATCCTATTGTTAAGAATGGAAATACCGCCCCAGTTTACCAGCTTGTTGACTCGTTCATCAGAGAAAGACAACCCCTTATTCCCTACATATTGCCTTTATCACTACGATGGACGTTTACTAAAGAATACATCGATCTTTGCTATTTTCTAATGACATTTGCAACGACCCATGAACTACAATTGCTTGGTGAAGCTTTTGATAATTTGCAAGCGGCCCCCGCTCAAAAAATCGATGAATTTGTGCTGAATCAGATTAAATGCCAAAGTTATTTATGCGCTTTCGACTGCCGTATCTAGCCTTTTCTATTTCACCGATTTCTTTCCTCTAACCCAGAATTCAAAAATTTATTTCATATAATTTTGCAATCATACACAATCCGAAAACTACGAACCTAAGAAAAGTAGAACGTAACCTGTAAGCAAAAAATGTACCGTTGTTGTTCCTATGCTTGAGACTGTGAACATCGACAACCAAAAGGAGACATTATGAGATTCATTGTTCTGTTAGGCAGAATCCTGTACTCGGCGCTCTTTATTTCGGCCGGTTTTGGACATTTCACACAAAAAACAATAGAATTTGCTGTATCCAAAGGAGTCCCTATGGCGTCATTTCTGATCCCGCTCTCAGGGATCATCGCGCTCTTAGGTGGATTGAGTGTTCTTTTGGGATATAAGGCACGCATTGGCGCCTGGTTGATCGTCATCTTCCTCATCCCTTCTACCTTCATGATGCATAAATTTTGGGCGCAGACAGACCATGTGCTCACCATGATCCAGCACAAGATGTTCATGAAAAATTTATCCCTTCTAGGAGCTGCCCTCTTAATAGCCTACTTTGGTTCCGGGCCGCTCAGCTTCGATACTAAAGCAAAAAAGAAAAAATAATTTTTTTCCTCTCCACACAAAAAAGCCGCTTGTAAAAAGCGGCTTTTTTGTTTACTTTCTTCCATCCATGGAGAAAAAAACCTATGAAAGACAAAGCATCCCATACCATCAAGCTCTATTATGAAGCGTTCAATAGCAAGTCGATGGACGAATTTTTCGACCTCATGACAGAAGATGTCGTCCATGGCATCAACCAAGGAAAAGAGGAAATCGGCAAAAAACCTTTTAGAGAGTTTATGGAGAGGATGAACAAAAACTATGACGAGAAGGCCGTGGACCTTGTTATCTTTGTAAATGAAAAGGGAGACCGGGCAGCTGCCGAGTTTTTCATCGAAGGCAAATACATCATGACCGATGAAGGTCTCCCGGCGGCAAAAGGCCAAAGGTACTCTCTAAGGTGCGGCGCATTCTTTTCATTGAGAGAAGGAAAAATCTCCCGCATCACCAATTACTACAATCTCCAAGAGTGGCTACGACAGATCAAGTGACTCTATATTGATTTGCGCTCTAGCAGAAAAATACCAGTCTTGATAGTTACGCGTCTGCCCGCTTAAGCGGACGATCTCCAGTTTTTTGGTGTCAAGGTCGACAATGATCCCTCCTTCTTTGTCCCTTTCGCCAAGAGTAAGGACGCCATCCTCGGCAAACCCCTCGTCAACAGGCCCGAAAGCTCCGCTCGCTCCAAAAGTCATATCAGTATCGGTAAGCCCCACCATGCTGGAC